>NZ_JBEOTD010000001.1:501260-507065 GCF_040426375.1 Streptomyces sp. NPDC096012 | reverse complement strand
CACAGGCCCGTCCCTTCAGATGGACCAAGACCGCGGACCAGATCATCGACCGCATCTGCCGCTACTGCGACAGGATCTCCGGACCAGCTCACTAGGGGGCCTCCACCACCGGGTGGAGGTGTGCTCGGGGTCGGCCCCACCCCTCGGTGGGGCGAGCCTCCACCCTTCCGTCGCGTCAGGGTCAAGTCCCGGGCGCCGTGGGAAGCTTTCGTACCGGAGATGGATGCAAGGGGCACGGAGTGGGTTCGGGCAGCGGGCACGGGAGGGGATTTCCGGTGGGGAGTACGACACCTGCGATAAAGGGCGGCGCGAGCCGGCGACAGGACACCCGGCGGCGGGGGGCGGTCGTCGCCGCGCTGATGCTGGCGATGGCACTGGCGGCACTCGACTCCACCGTGGTCTCCACGGCAGTACCGCAGATCGTCGGGGACCTGGGCGGGTTCTCCGTCTTCTCCTGGCTGTTCTCCGGCTATCTGCTCGCCGTGACCGTCACGCTGCCGGTGTACGGCAAGCTGTCCGACACCTTCGGCCGCAAGCCGGTGCTGGTGGCCGGCGCGGCGGTGTTCCTGCTGGGCTCGCTGCTGTGCGCGGCGGCCTGGAACATGGGGGCGCTGATCGCGTTCCGGATCGTGCAGGGCCTGGGCGGCGGGGCGCTGCAGGGCACCGTGCAGACGCTCGCCGCCGACCTGTATCCGCTGGCGGAGCGCCCGAAGATCCAGTCGAAGCTGTCCACGGTGTGGGCGGTGTCGGCGGTCGCCGGACCGGGGCTCGGCGGGGTGCTCGCCGCGTACGCCGACTGGCGCTGGATCTTCCTGATCAACCTGCCGATCGGTGCCGCCGCGCTGTGGCTGATCGTGCGTCACCTGCACGAGCCGCAGCGGGAGCGGGCCGCCCACGCGCGCGTGGACTGGGCCGGCGCGCTCGCGGTGTTCGCGTGCGGCGGGGTGCTGCTGACCGCGCTGGTCCAGGGCGGGGTCGCCTGGCCGTGGCTGTCCACGCCGTCGCTGGCGCTGTTCGGCACGGGTCTGGCGCTGGTGGCCGTCGTGGTGGGGGTGGAGCGGCGGGCCGCCGCGCCGATCATCCCCGGGTGGGTGTGGCGGCGCAGGACGATCGCGGCCGTCAATCTGTCGCTGGGCGCGCTGGGGCTGCTGATGGTGGCACCGGCGGTGTTCCTGCCGACGTACGCCCAGTCGGTGCTCGGACTCGCGCCGGTGGCCGCCGGGTTCGTGCTGTCGGTGTGGACGCTGAGCTGGCCGCTGTCGGCGGCGCTCAGCCAGCACGTCTACCGGCGCATCGGCTTCCGGGACACCGCGCTGCTCGGCATCGGCCTGGCGACCCTCGTCCTGTGCGCGTTCCCGTTGCTGCCCTATCCCGGGTCGTGGTGGCAGCCGACGCTGCTGATGCTGCTGCTGGGCGGGGCGCTGGGGCTGTTCCAGCTGCCGCTGATCGTCGGGGTGCAGTCGACCGTGGGCTGGTCGGAGCGGGGCACCACGACCGCGTCCGTCCTCTTCTGCCGGCAGACCGGGCAGACCCTCGGCGCGTCCCTGTTCGGCGCCGTCGCCAACGGAGTGCTCGCGGCCCGGCTGGGCGGGGCCGGCGACCTCGACTCCGTCACGCGCGCGCTGGACGCCGGTACGGCCCCGGAGGCGACCCGGCGGGCCATCGCCGAGGCGGTGCACGCGGTGTACCTGGGCGCGGCGGGAGCGGCCGCGCTGGCCTTCCTGGTGCTCCTGTGCGTGGCACCGCGCCGCTTCCCGGTACTCAACGACTGAAGCCCGGCCCGCACGTGCCCTCCCGGAACCGCCGAAGCGAAGCGGCCCCCTTGCGCGCGCGGGGCCGCTACGGGGCGCGGAGCGGCCGGCACGGGTGCCTCGCGGCTCGCACGGGTGCCTCACGGCCGCACGACGCCTTGGAGTGCGGGACGGGTGCTCCGCGGGCTGCACGACCCCTTGGAGCGCGGGACGCGGAGCGGCTGGCACGGATGCCTCGCGGCCGCACGACGCCTTGGAGCGCGGGAGGCGGAGCGGCTGACACGGGTGCTTCGCGGCCGCACGACGCCTTGGAGTGCGGCACTGGTGCTCCGCGGGCTGCACGACGCCTTGGAGCGCGGGAGGCGGAGCGGCGCGTGCGGGGTGCTTCGGCGCGCGGACGGTGAACTGACCGCCGGGCGGCCCCGGACGGCTCCCGGCCCCCAGCCCCAGTCCCGCCCCCAGCCCCAGCCCCAGTCCCTGGACGACTTCCGCTGGTTAACGCGGGTAACACTGGTGGCCCACACGGTTTTGGGTTAGTAAGCGCATACCGACCGGCCAGTTCGGCGAAAACGCCGCGCGGTTCCGGGCTCGCGAGTAGCGTGCGTGGCTCCGCGCCCCCCACCTCCCTGCGGTCCGCCGCCACGGACCCGAGCCACGCAAGGAGCCCCGGGATGTCCTACGACCCGCCGCACCCGTCGTACACCTACCCCTGGCAGCCGGTCCCGCCCGGACCGCCCCGCCCACCCCACCGGCCGCACCGCGCACCCCTCGGCCACCACAGCGACCTGCGCATGCTGCGCAGCGCCTACCGCTGGCAGCGGCGTACCGCCACGCTGACGGCACTCGGCTACTTCACGCTGTTCCTCCTGCTGTCCGCCTGCGCGCCGGGCTTCATGACGAGCACGGTCGCCGACGGCATCCCCGCCGGCCTGCTGCTCGCCCTCCTCCAACTCCCGGTGACCTGGCTCGCGATCGTCCTGTACGAGCACACCGCGCGCCGGCACGTCGATCCGCTCGCGGACCACATCCGCAGGGCGGCCGAACTCGACGCGCGCCGGGGAGCCGGGCGATGACCACGACCGCGCTCGGCCCCGTCGGCCCGGGCCCGACCGGTTTCAGCGACTCGGCCCAGGCCATGTCCCTGGTCGCCTTCTCCACCGTCGCCACGGTGACCCTGCTGCTGTGCGTCATGACCGGACCCGACCGCGACGACCTCGACGAGTTCTACACCGGCTACGGCTCCCTCTCCCCGCTGCGCAACGGGCTCGCCATCGCCGGCGACTACATCTCCGCGGCCACCGTCCTCGGCACCGGCGGAGTGATCGCCCTGTGCGGGTACGACGGCGTCGTCCTCGCCCTCAGTACGGCACTGTCGCTGATGCTGATGATGTTCCTGCTCGCCGAACCCCTGCGCAACGCGGGCCGGTTCACCATGGGCGACGCGCTGGCCCGCCGGCTGCCGGGCCGTTGTGTGCGCATCACGGCGTGCGCGGTGACCATCGCCTCCCTGCTGCCGCTGATGCTGGTCCAACTGGCCGGGACCGGGCAGCTGATGGCGTTCCTCCTGGGCTTCACGAACGAGTCCCTGAAGACCGGATGCGTCGTGGGGGTCGGCGCCCTGATGATCGCCTATGCGGCGATCGGCGGCATGAAGGGCACCGCGCTCATCCAGATCCTGAAGATCGTGATGCTGGTCGGATCCGGCACCGTCGTCGCCCTGCTGATCCTGCACCGGTTCGACTGGGACCCGGGCGCCCTGTTCGCCGCGGCGTCCCGGCGGAGCGGGGCCGGGCCCGCCTTCCTGCACTCCGGGCTGCAGTTCGGCACCGACCCCGGGTCCCGCCTGGACATGATCGCCTCGCAGCTGACCGTGGTGCTCGGCGGCGCCTGCCTGCCGCACATCACCATGCGCATGTACACCGCCTCGAGCGCCCGTCAGGTCCGCCGCTCGATGTCCTGGGCGGTGTCGATCGTCGCCCTGTTCGTGCTGGTCATCACCGTGATCGGCTTCGGCGCCACGGCCCTGGTCGGGCGTACCGTGATCTCCGCGGCCGATCCGCAGGGCAACACGGCCTATCTGCTGGGCTCGCGGGCGGCGTTCGGCGCCGACGTGTCGACGGCGGAGAGCTTCCTGTTCACCATGGTCACCGCCGCGATCTTCCTGACACTGCTCGCCTCGGTGGCCGGGATGATCCTCGCCTGCGCCAACTCCCTCGCCCACGACGTCTTCTCCGCGCGCGTGCAGGAGATGCCGGCCCGCCGCGAGATGACCCTGGCCCGCGTCTCCGCGCTCGCCATAGGCGTCCCGACCATCCTGCTGGCCACCCTGGTGCAACGGCACAGTCTGCAGCCCCTGGTGACGCTCTCCTTCTGCCTGGGCGCCTCCGCCCTCGCTCCCGCCCTGGTCTACGGCCTCTTCTGGCGCCGCTACACGCGCTGCGGGCTGCTGGGCACACTGATCGGCGGCTCGTCGACCGTGCTGCTGCTCATGCCGGGCACCAACCTCGTCTCCGGCTCGCCGGTCTCGGCCTTCCCGCACGCCGACTTCAACTGGTTCCCGTTCACCACGACCGGACTGGTCTCCATCCCGGCCGGGTTCCTCTTCGGCTGGCTGGGCACGGTGGTGTCGGGCCGTGCCCAGGCGGAGCAGCAGCGGCGCCAGTACGAGGCGGTGGAGGAACGGATCCTGGCCGGGGTGGTGCGCGAGTGACGCGTCCGCACCGGGCGGGAGGGGCAACGGCTATTCCAGGGTGGCCCGGCCCGTCAGGGAGGTCAGACTGCTGCGCACGTTGTCCATGTGCGCCCGTACGACGTCCCAGGTCTCACTGTGCTCGCGCAGCACCTGTTCCGTCTCGCGGGCGATCTGCTCCTCACGCGCGCGTGCGTCGGCGATGATCTCGGCGGCACGCGCGCGTGCCTCCTCCGGGATGCGGCGCGCGTACTCCTCGGCCTCAGCGAACAGACGTTTGGCCTCGGCCAGATCGTGTTCGGTCCGGCTGACCCGGTCGGCGAATCCGGCGTCCACCGCGGCCGCCGCCTCCGCCTCCTCGCGCTCCACCTCCGCCCACCGCTCGGCCTGCTCCCGGGTCTGCTCGGCGAGCAGGCCGGTGATGCGCTCCCGGACCTCACGCAACCCGGCGACGGCTTCGACCCGCTCTTCCTTCACCTCGCGCCGGGCGCCGATGCGGAGTTCGTCGGCCTCGGCGTGCGCGGCGAGGAGCAGTTGGCGGGCGCCTTCGTCCGCTTCCGCGCGCAGGGCGTCCGCATCCTCCTGCGCCTCACGGCGCAGGTCCTCGGCGTGCGCCTCGATCCGCGTGAGATACCCGTGCACCTCACGCCGCGTGCGCGCACGCAGGTCCGCCGCCTCGTCCAGCACGGCCTGGAACAGGCGCCGGGCGCCCTCACCGAGCGTCTCGTACGTCTGCGGCGTGAGCTGGGAGACGGTCTCGCGCATCCGCGCGGCCTCCGCCTCCATGTCCTTGGCGAGCACGGTCAGGCGCGCCGCGCGCTCCCACGCGGCGTCGCGGTCCTGCGAGAGCGCCTCCAGGTACGCGTCGACCTGGTCGGGACGGTAGCCGCGCCCCCGGACCGTCACGCAGTCGTGCGGCGACATCGATGCGCTGCTCACCTGGGAGCCCCTCTCCACCGGACATGCACGACAGGATGATTTCGCGCATATCCTGCTGGATCGGGTGTAAGTGTTCATAACGCGACACTCCGCCGTCAGGGCACGGCCGGAACGTCGCACTTCACGATCGGCGTGGCGCGCGGGGACGACCGGCGCGCCTCCCCCACATGGGCGTACCCGGCCGCAAGGACACGCCCAGTGGCGCCGGCCGGAACTCGCCGCCCGGCCGGGCGGACGGGCGGGCGGGAGTAGGCGGCCGGCCGGGAGCGGGCGGCCGGCCGGGAGCGGGCGGCCGATCGGGAGCGGCCGGTCAGGCCGACAGGCGGTCGAGCGGTCAGGCGGTCAGGCGGTCAGGCGGTCAGGCGGTCAGGCGGTCAGGCGGTCAGGCGGTCAGGCGGTCAGGCGGTCAGGCGGTCAGGCGGTCAG
>NZ_JBEOTD010000001.1:263458-501163 GCF_040426375.1 Streptomyces sp. NPDC096012 | reverse complement strand
CGGCGGTCAGGCGGTCAGGCGGTCAGGCGGTCAGGCGGTCAGGCGGTCAGGCGGTCAGGCGGTCAGGCGGTCAGGCGGTCAGGCGGTCAGGCGGTCATCGTGACTCCCCCACACGCGCGTGGGGGACACGATCCGCTCTCTCCTAGCCGAATCCACCCAGTCTCGGCCGGACCTGCTTACTCTCGCGCGGGTGCCCCCACTCCCGGCCGGGTGCGATCCCTCCCGGCCGGGCCCGCTCACTCCCGGCCGGTGTTCGTCACAGCAGCCCGTCCCACCGGCCGGGTCCGCTCACTCCCGGCCGATGTTCGTCACAGCAGCCCGTCCCACCGGCCGGGCCCGCTCACTCCCGGCCGATGTTCGTCACAGCAGCCCGTCCCACATCTGCTCCAGCAGCACCGACCACCAGCTCTCCGGAGAGCCGAGCGCAGCCGGGTCCAGGGAGGCCAGCTGCGCCTGGAAGTCGACCGTCCAGCGGCCCGCCTGCTCCTGGTTCAGGCCGTGCCGCAGACGCCACATCCGGCCCAGCAGGGCCAGGCACCGCGCGAACTCCGGCAGCCCGCTGTTCACGAACTGCGGGGGCACCGGGGCACCGCCCGGCCCCGCCTCCACCGGCACGGCCACGATGTTCGCCGTGCCGTACTGCACACAGATCGCCTTGCCGAAGTCGCTGCCCATGACGAGGTACGACCCGGCGTCCGACGCCGGCTGCACCCCGCGCTCGGCCGCCAGCTCCGCCAGCGTCGGCACCGGACGTCCCGGCTGTGCCTGCGCCCAGAAGAACGGGCCCATGTCCAGCGGCAACCCGGCCACGACGAGCATGTGCGCCACGACCGGCGGCACACCCTGGCGTGACACCGCCTGCTGCTCGAACCGGAAGACACCCGGCCCGAACGCCGCCGCCAGCTCCTGCGCGATCGCCTCCGGCGGGTTCGCCGGTGCGGCCTGCACCGGCGGCAGCGGCGCCCGCACCGGCGCCGGCCGCGCGGGACCGTCCGCCACCTGGTGCAACTCACCCTGGTGCGCCAGCAACTGATGCATGCCCTGCTGCCGGCTCGCGTGGTCCGTGCCGTACGGCGCGATGCTCGTGATCCGCGCCTGCGGCCACTGCTCCCGGATCATCCGGGCGCAGTAGGCACCCGGCAGCTCGCACGACTCCAGCTCGGTGTGCAGCTCCAGCACCTGCTCCGGCGGCACGTTCATCCCGCGCAGTTCGTGGAAGATCTGCCACTCCGGGTGCGGCATGCCCGGGGCCGAACGCCGGATCAGCTGCTGCTCCGAACCGTCCTGCGCGCGATAGCGCAGCACCGCCTGGTAGCCGGGGCCGACCGTCGGCTGCCCCTGCTGCGGATACCCGTACGCGGGAGGCGGTCCGGGCACCTGCGCACCCGGGGGCGGCATGGCACCCGGCGGCGGCATGGCACCCGGCGGCATGGGCTGCGGGGCACCCGGGGGCATCGGGTGCGCGGCACCCGGAGCACCCGGCGGCATGCCAGGGGCGCCCGGCATCCCGAGTGCGCCGGGAGCGGGCGGCGGCGGAGCCCCCGGGCCGGCCACGGGGGGCGCGGCCAGCACGGTCTCGGCATGATGCACCGCACCATGCGCACCACCGTGAGGCCCCGGGACACCGGGAGCGCCGGGGGACTGTGGCGCGGCAGGCGCGAACGGGGCGTTCGGGGTTCCAGGAGGACCGGGCGGGTTGGGCACACCCGGGGCGTTCGGAGTTCCGGGGGGACCGGGCGGGTTCGGCGCAGCCGGGGCCCCCGGGCCGCCCTGTGCGCCCGGTACTCCCGCGGCACCCGGGGGCTGCGGCGCGCCACCGCCCAACTGGCCGGGGGTCGCGAGCACCGTGGCCGCGTGGTGCACATGGCCCGCAGGGGGGCCACCCGGAGCACCCGGAGCACCCGGAGCACCCGGAGCACCCGGAGCACCCGGAGGAGCAACGGGCGGAGAGGGGGCGCCCGGCGGGTTCGGCACGCCCGGTCCCGGTGTACCGTCCGCGCCGGCCGGGCCGGCGGGCGCTCCCGCCCCGAGCAGCCCCTCGGGTCCCTCGGGTTCGAGCGCCGACACAAGCTGCGTCGGCACGTACCCACCCGCGGGTGCACCCGGTGCGGGCGGGGTCGCCGCACTGCCCGGGCGTGCGCCCGGCGTACCCGGGGCGCCCGGCGGGGGAGGCGGCGCGCCCGCGCCACCGCGCGCCTTCTTCGGCGGCGGCGCCGCCTTGCTCGTCGCCGCATCCGCTATGTCACCGGCGTTCGGCGCGAGATGCCGCTGCGCCGTACCCGGCCCCGCCGGGGGCTGCGGCACGTTCGGCGTACCGCCCGGCCCGCCCGGCATCTGCGGGTAGCCGTACCCAGGAGCGCCCTGCGGCGCGCCGGAACCCTGGGGATACCCGTACGGCGGCGCGCCCGGGAACGGCGGCGGCGTGCTTCCTTGCGGCGTGCCAGGCGTGCCGGGCGTGCCGGGCGCAGCGTGGGGCGCGTACGGCATGCCCTGCGCGGAAGGCTGGTGGGGCGGGCCCGGCGGGGGCGTACCCGGGACCGCCGGTCCCTGCGGGTAGCCGTACGGCGGCGCACCCGGCCCAGGCGGAGGCGTGCCGCCCTGTGTGACGCCCGGCGGAGGCGTGCCGCCGTGCGTGGCGCTCGGTGCGCCGGGGGCACCGAGGGCGCCGGGTGCGGCGGGCACGCCGGGCTGGTGTGCGGCGCCGGGCGCGCCCGGCGCACCGCCGAAGGCGGGCGAACCGCTCTGGGAGCCGGGCGCCGAGTAGTCCTGCGCTCCCGGCACGTTCGACGCGTCGAGCGCCGGTGCGACCGCGGTCGGCGGCAGTTGGCTGCCCCCCGGGATCAGCGCGGTCTTCGCGTCCGGCGCGGCCGCCGGCGGCCGAGGGCCCTGGTCGTCCGGGTAGCTCAACGGCGGCGCGAACACCGTCGCCGGCAACGGCACGGAACGGTCCTCCTCGCCGGCGCCCGCATTCGTGTCCGTACCCGCCCAAGGCGTGGCACCGGCAGGCACATCCACCGGAGCAGACGGCCCCGGCACCTGCGGACCGCCGGGCTCTCCGTACGCCCCCGCCGCGCCCGGACCGGCCGGCACACCGGGACCGGCGGGCGCACCGGAACCGGCGGACGCACCCGAACCGGCGGACGCACCGGAACCGGCAGAGGCACCGGAACCGGCGGACGCACCCGAACCGGCAGAGGCACCGGAACCGGCGGACGCACCCGAACCGGCAGAGGCACCGGAACCGGCGGACGCACCCGGCCGGCGGTCCTCCAGGCCCAGCTTGTCCGCCGCCTCCTGCAGCCACTCCGGAGGAGACAGCAGGAACGACGTCTGGTTCAGGTCGACACGGGAGGCGGCGGCCGCCGGCACCGCGTCCTCGGGCTCGCCGGCACGCCCGTACTGCTCCTCGTACCGCCGGATCACCTCACCCACCGGCAGCGCCGGCCACAGCGTGGCCTCCCCGCTGTCCCGGGCGATGACCAGCCGCTGGCCGCCCGCGTCCGAGCGCGGGCCCTCCGCACGGTCCTCGCCCCACACCACGAATCCCAGGTCGAACTCCCGCACCCGCACCTCACGGTGCTGGTAGCCGGGGACGTCGCCGTTGATCCACTCCTCGGCGCGCTCCTGCGCCTGCGCGTAGGTCACCATCGCCTGCAGCTCACTCCCCTACCGGGCCGGAAGACGCCGAGCCGGAAGACACCGGGACGACACGGGCGAAACCGCCGTCCACCATCAGATTCGCCACCGTCTCCAACTCCGGTGGACTACCGGCCAGCCGCGACAGGAACACGTCGAAGTCGTCACCGCACGGCAGCAGCAGACGTTCCACCCGCTCCGCGGGCGACCAGGACGGATCCACGTCGCGCACGTCGTCGTACGCGCAGAACCACACCGAACCGATCCGCTCGCCCTTCACCTTCACCGCGAGCAGACCACCCTGTACGAAGGTGACGCCCAGGTAGTCCTTCGTCAGGTGGTCGCGCAGGCACTTGTTGACGTACACCAGGTCGTTGACCGCGGCCTCGTCGCGCACCGTGAAGAACGGCTGGTCCAGCAACAGGCCCAGTTCGGCGGCGAGTGCCGTGCCCACCGGCGCGCAGCCGCCCGCCGCCTTCAGGAACGAGCGGTAGGCGCCGGGGAGCCGGTAGCCGAGGTCCTCCTCGACGCCCTGCACCTGCGCCTCGGTCACCGCCACACCCGACTTCGGCAGCACGAAATGCGCCGGACGGGTCTCCTGCAGCGGGCGCGTCCCCCGCTTGGCGTGGTCCACCGGCGCCGTCGCCACGCCACCGTGGTGCCGCAGCAACGCCTTCACCTCGACCGGGACCAACTCCAGCCGCCGCGTGCCCGCCACGTGGTGCCACGTCCAGCCGTGCGGCGTCGCCACGTTCGCCACCGTGTCCCACAGCTCGTGCCCCGACGCCGCCGACGCGGCGTTCGCCGAGACGAAGTCCGTCAGCCGCAGCTCGTCGACGCCGAAGCCCTCCGGCGGTTCGGCGATCTCCGCCGCCACGCGCGCGTACGGCGAGAAATCCGGGTATCCGTGCTCGTCGACCCGTACCCCTCTCGGGTGACGTGCCGCCCGGACCGGATCGGGAAAGTGCACGACCTGCCCGGCGTAGGCCGCGTTCGGCGGCGCGGCATGTCCCCCGGCCTGGCCGCTGGGCGGTGCCCCCAGCCCGAGCCGACCTGTCGTCATGGCGGTTGCCCCCTGAGGCGTTCTCTCGGGCCTGAACGGCGGTGTCGATCGCGGATGGCGACAGCCTATGCGGTACACGAACCCCGGTCACCGGCCCACCGCGTCCCTCCGTGCACCGCCCGTCCGCTTCTGTGACCAGCCGTCACCCCATCGTCACGACACGCCCAGCCCCGGGCGTGTCGCGCCGCCCCAGCTTCCCCACCAGGCAGGGCATTTGGCACCCTGTGTTCCTTCGGGGGACACCCGGGGAGGGAGGAGCGATCATGAACGCCTTGCAGACCGGAGGTACGCAGGCGCGGGCCGGCGACCCTCGCATCGACTGGAGCGGCACCGAGACACCCGCCGCCCCCACCCTGCGTCACCGCCGCGACGGCATCCTGCCCACCGTCGCCGCGGCCCTCTCCGTCCGCGGCGCCACCCTCACCGGCACCGCCGCCCGCGGCGAGGAACCCCCTTCCCTGCACCCCCTCGTCCAGGACTTCCTCGACACCCTCGGCAGCGCCCAGCGCGACCGCTTCACCGGCCGGTGCGCCGAGACGATCCTGATCTCCCGCCAGGTCGCCGCCGCCGACGCCACCCGCAGCAAGCGCGCCGCCCGCAAGCCCATGACCAACGGCGAGGCCCGCAGGGCCCTCAAGCACGCCAAACTCACCACCCGCCGCATACGCGAAGCCGGCGACCCCCGCCATGGCAGCTTCGCCAGCCCCTGCCGGGCCTGCACCGCCCTCAGCGCCCACTTCGGCGTCCGCATCGTCGACCCCACGGCAACCGACGGCTGAGCGCACCCGTCGATCCCGACAAACCCCGCACCACCCACGCCGGTACGACGAACGAAGGGCCGATGCACCCCGACCGCACCTCCACCACGCGCTTCTCCGTACCCGTCGACGCCGCTCTGCGCGCCGCCGGGTGGCAACCCGGGCGCTGGGACATAAAGCAGGCCGAGATCTGGGCGGACACCCTGCGCGAGCACACCTCACCCGCCGGGCACCGGCACACCGTCTTCCCCGCGGCCGTCGAGGCCTGGGCGGAGTTCGGCGGCCTCGCGATCGCCCCCACGGGCCCCGGGCGCCAGGTCGCTCCCGCCACCCTCCACCTGGACCCGCTGCACGGACTGCACCACGCCCGCACCCTCGGCGACCTCGGGCGCGCCCTCGGCACCGACCTCAGCCCCCTGGGCGAGGAGACCGACACCACGGCGCTCCTCGCCGTCGACGCCGAGGGCCGCGTCTACGCGCTCGACCACACCGGCGACTGGTACGTCGGCCCCGACATCGACCACGCCCTGTCCACCCTCATCACCGGCATAGAGCCCGTACGCCTGACGGCAGGCTGACCCCGGGCGCGTCACGGCAGGCGGATCCCGGGGGGCCTCACAACAGGCCGATCCCTGGCGCGTCACAGCAGGCCGATCCCGGGGGCCCGACAACAGGCCGATGCCGGGCGCGTCACGGCAGGCGAATCCCGGGGGCCTCACAACGGGCCGATCCCGGGGCCTCGCGGCAGGGCCGGTCCCGGCCGTCCGAAACGGACGCCCACCCGGCCGACCCGCCGCACGCGCGAGCCCGCACGCCACGGCCACCCCGTGCACCTCAGGGCGAGCCGGTCCCGGCCGTCCGAGAGGCCGTTCACACCGGGCACGCCTCCGCGGCGACGGGTCGCGGAACCGCCCCGCCCGCTCCCCGCGCCCCGCTACCGCGCCGGGATCACCGCCGAGACCCGGAAGCCGCCCGAGTCCGTCGGTCCCGACACGAACACCCCGCCCAGCGCCAGGACCCGCTCGCGCATGCCCACCAGGCCGTTCCCGCCCGAGGGCAGCCGCGCCGCCGCGGCCGAGGCGGGCTCCGGCGGCGGCTCGTTCTCCACCTGCATCGCGATCTCCGACACCCGGTGCGCCAGCCGCACATGCGTCTTCGCGCCCGCCGCGTGCTTGTGGACGTTCGTCAACGCCTCCTGCACCACCCGGTACGCCGTCTGCTCGATCCCCGCCGCATACGTCCGCACCTCCCCGTCCACCGAGAGATCCACGGCCATCCCCGCCGCCGCCGACTGCCCGATCAGCTCGTCCAGCTCCGACAGGCACGGCCCCTCCGCGGCACCGTCCTCACCGGCCGCCCGGGAGGCCGCGGCCGCGGCCGCCTCGCCCACCGCCGCCAGCGGCAGCGCGGCGGCGCGCCGGCCCGCGTCCTCCCCCGCCCGCAGCACCCCGAGCATCTCCCGCAACTCGGTCAGCGCCTGCCGGCCCATGTCCCCCACGAGCGCGGCGTTCTTCACCGCCTTCTCCGGATCCTTGCGCGCCACCGCCTGCAGGGCCGCCGCGTGCACCACCATCAGGCTCACCCGGTGCGCGACGACGTCGTGCATCTCCCGCGCGATCCGGGTCCGCTCCTCGTTGCGCGCCCACTCGGCGCGCTCCTCCGCCCGCTCCGCGAGCAGCTGGAGCTCGCGCTCCAGGGAGTCCGCCCGCTCCCGCAGACTCTCCATCAACCGCCGCCGCGCGCCCACGTACAGGCCCAGCAGCACCGGTGGGGCCGTCAGCCCCAGCGACGTCGTGACCGCCGCGAACGGCACGAACCAGTCGCCGAGCGTCAGATCGCCCCGCGCCATGTCCTGCCGCACCCGTACGAACGTCACGATCATCGTGCCCAGCAACGACATCCCGGCCAGCGCGCCGATGATCCGCCGTGGCAGTTCGCACGCCGCGAGCGTGTAGAGGCCGACGACGCCCATCAGGAAACCCATCTGGGCCGGCGTGATCGCGATCGCCACCAGCACGACGGCGATGGGCCACTTGCGCCGCACCAGCAGCATCGAGCCGGCGATCAGACCGAACACGATCCCCACCGGCACCGGGACGCCCGCGTCCCGGGCGAACGGAATCCCCTCCGCGCCGCACTCGGCGGCCGACACCAGCGCCAGGCCGCCGTCGAGCACCGCGCTGCGCCACCTCCCCCACCACCAGGGGCCGGTCAGGCCCCTGGTGTGGTGGTTTTCCCCCGTCGTGGTCATGTGTCCAGCCTACGGGCGAGGCGTGCGGCTTTTCCGGTGACTTTCCCCTACCTCCACACACGGCACGGCGCGCGGGAACGGCCTCGAACGCGGCCTCGCCACCGGCCGCGTGGTGATCAAAGTCCCGCAAGGGCGCCCACTCGTACCGTCGCATCGAGGGCTGGTGGTACGGCATAGTAGGTGCCGCGACCTCAGCGGAGTGGACAAATGTCCGCTTGGGAAGCCTATATGGTCCCCTGTGGTGTAATCGGCAACACGGGTCACTTTGGATGATTTGTTCCAGGTTCGAGTCCTGGCAGGGGAGCCACCCACCCACCGGGTCCTGACATCACGGTCAGGGCCCGCACTCGTTCCCCCTCCCGCCCCCTCCGCTCCACCCCGGTATCCTGCGGCTGTCACCCCCACCCATCCAGAGCCGAAGGGCAACCCCGTGAGCGCCATCCGCCCGGCAGCCGTCGTCGTTCTCGCAGCGGGTGAGGGCACCCGTATGAAGTCGGCCACACCCAAGGTCCTGCATCAGATCTGCGGCCGTTCCCTGGTCGGCCATGTGCTGGCCGCCGCGCGCGAGTTGGACCCCGCGCAGCTGGTCGTCGTCGTGGGCCACGCCCGTGAGCAGGTCACCGCGCACCTGACCGAGATCGACCCGGACGTGCGCACGGCCGTGCAGGCGAAGCAGAACGGGACCGGGCACGCCGTGCGCATGGGTCTCGAGGAGCTGGGCGGCCCGGTGGACGGCACCGTCGTGGTCGTCTGCGGGGACACCCCCCTCCTCACCGCCGACACGCTCGAGCGGCTCGCCCGCACGCACCACGCGGACGGCAACGCCGTGACCGTGCTCACCGCCGAGGTGCCGGACGCCACCGGTTACGGCCGCATCGTGCGGGACGACGCGACCGGCGCCGTGACCGCGATCGTCGAGCACAAGGACGCCACCGACGCCCAGCGGTCGATCCGCGAGATCAACAGCGGGGTGTTCGCCTTCGACGGGCAGTTGCTGTCGGACGCCCTGAAGAAGGTGCGGACGGACAACAGCCAGGGCGAGGAGTACCTCACGGACGTGCTCGGCATCCTGCGGGAGGCCGGGCACCGGGTGGGGGCGTCCGTCGCCGCCGACCACCGGGAGATCGCCGGGATCAACAACCGGGTGCAGCTCGCCGAGGCGCGCCGCACGCTCAACGACCGGCTGCTGACCCGGGCCATGCTGGACGGGGTCACCGTGGTCGACCCGGCCACCACCTGGGTCGACGTGACGGTCACCTTCGAGCGGGACGCGCTCGTGCACCCGGGCACGCAGCTGACCGGGACCACGCATCTCGGTGAGGGCGCGGAGGTCGGCCCCAACAGCCGGCTGAAGGACACCCACGTGGGCGCGGGGGCGCGGGTGGACACCACCGTGTCCGAGGGGGCCTTCGTGGGGCCCGGGGCGACCGTGGGGCCGTACGCCTACCTGCGGCCGGGGACGCGGCTGGGCGCCAAGGGCAAGATCGGCACGTACGTCGAGACGAAGAACGCGCGGATCGGCGAGGGGACGAAGGTTCCGCACCTGTCCTACGTCGGCGACGCGACGATCGGCGAGTACACGAACATCGGCGCGGCGAGCGTGTTCGTGAACTACGACGGTGAGAACAAGCACCACACCACCATCGGGTCGCACTGCAAGACGGGCTCGGACAACATGTTTGTGGCTCCTGTCACGGTCGGGGACGGCGCGTACACCGCCGCCGGGTCCGTGATCACGAAGGACGTGCCGCCCGGTTCCCTGGCCGTGGCCCGTGGCCAGCAGCGGAATATCGAGGGCTGGGTGGCACGCAAGCGCCCCGGCAGCGCGTCGGCGAAGGCGGCCGAGGCGGTGTCCCGGCGGGGCGAGGACGAGGACTGACCGGAAACGGGTCCGCCAAACACGGCGTACCGTGATAAGTGCACATCCGCACGAGTGCACCCCCGCATCCTTACCAGCTGATACGGCCTCTCACGCCCAGCCGAGAGGTCCGAGCGGCCGGCTGGCTGACACAACCTCTGAGGAGACAGTGCTGTGACCGGGATCAAGACGACCGGCGAGAAGAAGATGATGTTCTTCTCCGGCCGCGCCCACCCCGAGCTTGCCGAGGAGGTCGCCCAGCAGCTGGGTGTCGGGGTCGTCCCGACGAAGGCCTTCGACTTCGCGAACGGTGAGATCTACGTTCGCTACCAGGAGTCGGCACGCGGTGCGGACTGCTTCCTGATCCAGAGCCACACGGCTCCGATCAACAAGTGGATCATGGAGCAGCTCATCATGATCGACGCGCTGAAGCGCGCGTCGGCTCGTTCCATCACGGTGATCGTGCCGTTCTACGGTTACGCGCGACAGGACAAGAAGCACCGGGGGCGTGAACCGATCTCGGCGCGCCTGATCGCGGACATGATGAAGACGGCGGGTGCGAACCGCATCCTGACGGTGGATCTGCACACGGACCAGATCCAGGGCTTCTTCGACGGTCCGGTGGACCACCTGTTCGCGCTGCCGCTGCTGGCGGACTACGTGGGCCGCAAGGTGGACCGGAACAAGCTGACGGTCGTGTCGCCGGACGCGGGCCGGGTGCGGGTGGCGGACCGCTGGTGCGACCGGCTCGGTGCGCCGCTGGCGATCGTGCACAAGCGGCGCGACAAGGACGTGGCCAACCAGGTGACCGTCCACGAGGTCGTCGGTGAGGTCAAGGGCCGGGTGTGCGTCCTGGTCGACGACATGATCGACACCGGTGGGACCATCTGCGCCGCCGCCGACGCGCTGTTCGCGCACGGCGCCGAGGACGTCATCGTGACGGCCACGCACGGCGTGCTGTCGGGTCCGGCCGCGGACCGCCTGAAGAACTCCCGGGTGAGCGAGTTCGTGCTCACGAACACGCTGCCGACGCCGGCGGAGCTGGGCCGGGACCTGGACAAGATCACGGTGCTGTCGATCGCTCCGACGATCGCGAGCGCGGTGCGCGAGGTCTTCGAAGACGGCTCGGTGACCAGCCTCTTCGACGAGCAGTGAGGTTTCTGCACGTCCTTCGGCCCGCCCGTCCGGCGGGCTAACTGAAGATCCTTTTGGGAACGGCCTCCCTTGCCGAGTAGACTGCTGCAGTTGCTCGGCGAGGGAGGCCGTACTCCGTCGGAAGACGGGATGCGGCGGTCCGTTATCGACGCGCTCTTCGTAGCAGGCCGTTCGTGGCCGGGTGACCAGGTCCGTACGAATTCCTACGAGGAGTGATCAACATGTCCGAGGTCAAGCTCAGCGCCGAGAGCCGCACCGAGTTCGGCAAGGGTGCCGCCCGCCGCATCCGCCGTGCCAGCAAGGTCCCGGGTGTCCTCTACGGTCACGGCTCCGAGCCGCTGCACCTGACCCTGCCGGGCCACGAGCTGCTGCTCGCCCTGCGTACGCCGAACGTCCTCATCGCCCTGGACATCGACGGCAAGACCAACGAGCTGGCGATCCCGAAGTCCGTGCAGCGCGACCCGATCAAGGGCTTCCTGGAGCACGTCGACCTGCTGCTGGTCAAGCGCGGCGAGAAGGTCACGGTCGAGATCCCCGTGCACACCGAGGGCGAGCTGGCCGCGGGTGGCAACCTGCTCGAGCACGTGCTGAACGCGCTGCCCGTCGAGGCCGAGGCCACGCACATCCCCGAGGCCGTCACCGTCTCCGTCGAGGGCCTGGAGGCCGGTGCCTCCATCCACGCCAAGGACATCACCCTGCCGAGCGGCGTCTCCCTGGCCGTCGAGGAGGACGCCGTCGTCCTGCAGGTCCTGGCCGCGCAGGCCGAGGAGACCGAGGGCGAAGAGGCCGTCGAGAGCGAAGAGCCCGCCGAGGCCTGAGCCCGGCCGGCGGTTCGGCCGTAGCGGCGGGTCCCTGTGCACAGGGCGCCCGGCACCGCCGCGGCCGTGCCCGCCCCGTCCCCGCGCTCGGCTCCGCCCGCGCCGGGGGTGCCCCATCGCCGTCGCGGACCGAATGGCCGCGGCGGTAGCCGTATCGCTCCAGCCGCTGCTTCCCTTGGGGGAGCAGCGGCTGTTGCACGTGAGGAGACATGGACGTGACCACCCCCGCCAGTGGCCCCTGGCTCGTCGTCGGGCTCGGTAATCCCGGGCCGGAGTACGCCATGAACCGGCACAACGTCGGTTTCATGGTGGCCGATCTGCTCGCGGCGCGGATCGGGGGGAAGTTCAAGCGGGCGGGCAAGGCGCAGGCACAGGTGCTGGAGGGGCGGATCGGTCCCGCCGGCCCGGCCAGCCGCCGGGTGATCCTCGCCAAGCCGATGTCGTACATGAACCTGTCCGGCGGCCCGGTGAACGCGCTGAAGGACTTCTACAAGGTGCCCTTGGCGAACGTGGTCGCGATCCACGACGAGCTGGACATCGACTACGGCACGCTGCGGCTGAAGCTGGGCGGCGGCGACAACGGGCACAACGGCCTGAAGTCGATGACGAAGGCGATGGGGCCGGACTATCACCGGGTGCGGTTCGGGATCGGGCGGCCGCCGGGGCGGATGCAGGTGGCCGACTTCGTGCTGAAGGACTTCGCGTCGGCCGAGCGCAAGGAGCTGGACTACTTCGTGGACCGTGCGGCCGACGCGGTGGAGTGTCTGGTGACGGAGGGCCTGGAGCGGGCGCAGAGCACGTACAACTCGTGACTTGTACGGCTATGCCGCGCGGGTGAGTTGACCGCCCGTCCGGGTATGGCCAATGATCCCGGCCATGCCTGCCACAGCCAGCTCCGCCCGTCCGGCGTCCGTGTCCGCGTTGCGGTTCGGGCGCGTCGCGGCGATGGGTACGGTCACCGTGCTGATCCTGTTCGCCGGGGTGTGGGGTTCCTGGGGGACCGCGCAGCACGTGATGCTGACCAAGGGGCGGGAGACCGGCACGGTCGAGGTCACGCACTGCGCCGGGCGGACGTGCACCGGGCCGTTCACTCCGACGTCCGCCGGATCACCGCCACGCGCGCGTGTCGAACTCGTGAAGTCCCTCGCGGTGCGCTCGGGTCGGACGTACGACGTCGTCCTGAAGCCCGGCAGCGCGGACGCGGTGCGTTCGGGGCCGGCGGGGATCCTGTACGCCTGGCTGCCGCTGGGCGGGGCGCTGCTGCTGGCCTCCGTGGTGGTCGCGGGCGGGATGCGGCTGGCCCGGCCGGGCTGGGTGCTCGGCCTGGCGGGACTGGGCCTGCTGACGGCGGCCTTCGTGGCCCTGCAGTGACCGCGACCGCTTGCGCTGCGGTGACCGGGCCCCGAGGCGACCGCGTCCCGAGGTGACCGGTTTCCGAGGCGACCGGTTTCCGAGGTGACCGGTTCCGAAGTGACCGCGTCCCGAAGTGATCACTTCCCGGTATAAGGGTGCCCCCGGGGTCTCGTACGACCCCGGGGGCACCCTGGTGTGTGCGGGGGGCGTCAGCCGGTGTTGCGCAGGCCGGCGGCGACGCCGTTGACGGTGAGGAGCAGGGCCCGCGCGAGCAGCGGGTCGGGGTCCTCGCCCGCGGCGGCCTCCTCACGCTGGCGCTTGAGCAGGGCCACCTGGAGGTAGGAGATCGGATCCAGGTAGGCGTCGCGGATGGCGAAGGTCTGCCTGAGGACCGGCTGGGCGTCGAGGAGTTCACTCTCGCCGGTGACGCGCAGGACCTCGCGGACGGTCAGCTCGTGCTCGGCCTTGATGGTGTCGAAGACGTGCTTGAGTTCGTCGGGGACGAGGGTGTCGACGTAGTGCTGGGCGATGCGCAGGTCGGTCTTCGCGAGGGTCATCTCGACGTTGGAGATGAAGTTGCGGAAGAAGTGCCACTGCTCGTGCATCTCGTCGAGCACGGTGTCGAGGCCGGCCTCGCGCAGGGCCTTGAGGCCGGAGCCGACGCCGAACCAGCCGGGGACGATCTGCCGGGACTGGGTCCAGCCGAACACCCATGGGATGGCGCGCAGGCCGTCGAGCGAGACGCCCGAGCCGGGGCGGCGGGAGGGCCGCGAGCCCAGGTGCAGGTCGGCGAGCTGGTCGACCGGGGTGGAGGCGAGGAAGTACGTCGGCAGGTCCGGGTCCTCGACCAGGCGCCGGTAGGCGTCGTGGGCGGCGTCGGAGACGACGTCCATGGCGGCGTCCCAGCGGGCCAGCGCCTCGTCGGACTGGCGCGGGGCGGTGTGCAGGGCGGAGGCCTGCAGGGTGGCCGCGACGGTCAGTTCCAGGTTCTCCCGGGCGAGGGAGGGGATGAGGTACTTGTCGGAGATGACCTCGCCCTGCTCGGTCACCTTGATCTCGCCCTCCAGGGTGCCCCAGGGCTGGGCGAGGATGGCGTCGTGCGAGGGGCCGCCGCCACGGCCGACGGTGCCGCCGCGGCCGTGGAAGAGGCGCAGGCGGACGCCGTAGCGGTGGGCGACGTCGCGCAGCCGGCGCTGGGCCCGGTGGATCTCCCACTGGCTGGTGGTGATGCCGCCGAACTTGGAGGAGTCGGAGTAGCCCAGCATGACCTCCTGGACGTCGCCGCGCAGCGCGACCAGGCGCCGGTAGGACGGGTCGGAGAGCATGTCCTCCAGGATCGTGTCGGCGGCGCGCAGCTCGTCGGTGGTCTCCAGGAGCGGCACGATGCCGATCTTCGCCCAGCCGGCGTGCAGGTCGACGAGGCCGGCCTCGCGGGCGAGGACGGCGGCGGCGAAGACGTCGTCGGCGCCCTGGCACATGGAGATGATGTAGGACTCGATGACCTCGGGGCCGAAGACAGCCAGGGCCTTCTTCACGGTCTCGAAGACGCCGAGGGTCTTGGCGCCGGCCGCGTCGACGGGGGCCGGGCTGGAGGCGAGCGGACGGCGCGAGCGCAGCTCCTTGGCGAGGAGCTTGGCCCGGTACTCGCGGGGCATGTCGGCGTAGCGCCAGGACTCCTCGCCCAGCCGGTCGAAGAGCTGGCCGAGCGCGTGGTGGTGGGCGTCGGCGTGCTCGCGGACATCCATGGTGGCGAGCTGGAGGCCGAAGGCGGCCAGGGTGCGGATGGTGCGGGCGAGGCGGCCGTCGGCGAAGAGCCCGCCGCGGTGCTCGCGCAGGGAGGTCTGGATGATTCTCAGGTCCGCCAGCAGCTCGCCGGTGCCCAGGTAGTCGCGGCCCTCTTCGTGCGCGGTGCCCTTGGCGAGGCGCTGCTTGGTGTTCTCCAGCTTCTGCCGGATGCAGGTGGCCTTGAGCCGGTAGGGCTCCTCGGCGTTGAGGCGCTTGTAGCGGGGGCTGATCTCGGGCAGCCGGTCGAGGTCGTCCTGGAGGGACCGCAGGAGTTCCTCGGTGGCGCCGGCGTAGCGGATGGAGTTGGAGAGCAGGCCGCGCAGCTCGTCGATCGTCTGCAGGGCGTCGTTGATGCCGTGCTCGTGCTGGAGGATCAGGACGTCCCAGGTCACCTGGGGGGTGACGTTGGGGTTGCCGTCGCGGTCGCCGCCGATCCAGGTGCCGAAGGTGAGGGGGCGGGTGTCGTCGGGGAGCTTGACGCCGACGCGCTCCAGTTCCGCCGTCAGGTCCTCGAGGACGTCGCCGACGGCGTCGGCGTGCAACTCGTCGAGGTAGTAGATGGCGTTGCGGGCCTCGTCGGCGGGCTCGGGGCGGACGACGCGCAGCTCGTCGGTCTGCCAGACGAGGTCGATGTTCTCGGCGAGGCGGACGTCGTGGCGGCGGCGGTCGGAGTCGAGCACCGGGGTGTCCAGGAGCGCGGCGATGCGCCGGAGCTTGTTCAGGACCGACCGGCGCGCGGCCTCGGTGGGGTGCGCGGTGAACACCGGGCGGACGTTCAGATGGCGCACCGTCTGCTTCAGGTGCTCGGGATCGGCGTCCTTCAGCCGGTCGGCGGTACGGGCGAGCAGCCCGCCCTCGGCCGCGCGCCGGGCGCGCAGCTCGCGACCGCGGTGCACCTGCTCGGTGATGTTGGCCAGGTGGAAGTAGGTGGAGAAGGCGCGGACCAGCTTGGCCGCGGTCTCCAGTTCGGTGCCGCGCAGCAACTCGGCGGCGGCCTCGCCGTCCTCGCGGGTGAGGCGGCGGACCTTCTCGACCAGGTCGAGGAGCTCGGGGCCCTCCTGCCGGACAAGGGTCTCTCCCAGGAGATCACCCAGGCGGCGGATGTCGGCGCGCAGCTCGCTGCCGGTCGTGGTGGTCTGGTCGTCGGCACTGCTCACAGGTGCGGCTCCTTGCAGTGTGGAGGCTCGTCTGGGAGGGGTACCCGTCCGTCTGGCACACGGCGGGCGCCGCATACGGGCCGGAGCGTCCGGGAAGAAACATCAGCGGACCGCGCTGTCCGACCGGTTCCAAGGATAGGTGCCCATGTGGACGCGCTGGCTCTGGGGCTCTTGCCGCCGCACGACACGCTGCCATACTTACGACTCCGTAGGTTACGGGACCGTAGGGAAGTACGGTCGAGTCCCGCCCGGTCCCGCGACACACACCCGTCTCGACCCTCGACCCCACAGGGGACGCGCATGACCTCAAGTTCCGACGTGATCGAAGAAGCCCGTAAGGCCGACGACACCTCCCCCTCCGCCACGCTGGGCGGCGAGCAGAAGCGTTCGATCGAGCAACTCACTCTGCTCCTGTTCATCATCGTGCCGTTCGTGGCACTCGTGGCGGCCGTGCCGCTGGCCTGGGGCTGGGGGGTGAGCTGGCTCGACATGGGCCTGCTGGTCTTCTTCTACTACCTCGGATGCCACGGCATCACCATCGGCTTCCACCGGTACTTCACCCACGGTTCGTTCAAGGCCAGGCGGCCGCTGCGGATCGCGCTCGCGATCATGGGGTCCATGGCGGTCGAGGGCCCCCTGGTGCGCTGGGTGGCCGACCACCGCAAGCACCACAAGTTCTCCGACGCCGAGGGCGACCCCCACTCGCCGTGGCGGTTCGGGGAGACGCTCCCGGCGCTGATGAAGGGCCTGTGGTGGGCTCACATCGGCTGGATGTTCGACGAGGAGCAGACCTCGCAGGAGAAGTACGCGCCGGACCTGATCAAGGACAGGGCGATGCGGGCGATCTCCCGCCAGTTCGTGCTGTGGACGGCCCTGTCGCTGGCGCTGCCCGCGGTGATCGGCGGTCTGGTGA
This sequence comes from Streptomyces sp. NPDC096012, assembly GCF_040426375.1. NCBI lineage: Bacteria > Bacillati > Actinomycetota > Actinomycetes > Kitasatosporales > Streptomycetaceae > Streptomyces > Streptomyces sp. NPDC096012. The sequence goes on along the minus strand of NZ_JBEOTD010000001.1, from coordinate 484,416 downwards.
CGATGTCCTGGTGGGGCGCGTTCACCGGGTTCTTCTGGGGTTCCCTCGTCCGGGTGGCGCTGCTGCATCACGTCACGTGGTCGATCAACTCCATCTGCCACGCGGTCGGCAAGCGGCCGTTCAAGTCGCGGGACCGCTCGGGCAACGTGTGGTGGCTGGCGGTGCTGTCCTGCGGCGAGTCCTGGCACAACCTGCACCACGCCGACCCGACGTCGGCCCGGCACGGGGTGATGCGCGGCCAGATCGACTCCTCCGCGCGTCTCATCCGCTGGTTCGAGATGCTCGGCTGGGCGTACGACGTGCGCTGGCCGTCACGCTCGCGTATCGATTCCCGCCGCAACCCCGACCAGGGCGGCTCCCGGCGCCGGAAGGAGACGGCCGAGGCGGCATGATGGAGGCCGTGGCGACCGATTCCAGCAGCAATCCCGGCAACGACAAGCAGCGGCGGGCCCGCCGGACCCGTATGACCGGCGCCGAACGCCGCCAGCAACTGCTGGAGATCGGTCGCACCCTCTTCGCGGCGAAGGGGTTCGAGGGCACCTCGGTTGAGGAGATCGCGGCGAAGGCCGGGGTGTCCAAGCCGGTGGTGTACGAGCACTTCGGCGGCAAGGAGGGGCTGTACGCGGTGGTGGTCGACCGCGAGATGCGGCGCCTGCTGGACATGGTGACCGGCTCGCTGACGGCCGGCCACCCGCGTGAGCTGTGCGAGCAGGCCGCCTTCGCGCTGCTGGACTACATCGAGGAGTACACGGACGGCTTCCGCATCCTGGTCCGTGACTCGCCCATCCCCCAGTCCACCGGCTCCTTCGCCTCGCTGATCTCCGACATCGCCACGCAGGTGGAGGACATCCTGGGCCGGGAGTTCAGGTCGCGCGGCTTCGACTCCAAGCTGGCCCCGCTCTACGCCCAGGCACTGGTCGGCATGGTCGCGCTGACCGGCCAGTGGTGGCTGGACGTACGCCGCCCGAAGAAGGCGGAGGTGGCCGCCCACCTGGTGAACCTGGCCTGGCACGGCCTGGACGGACTGGAGCAGAAACCGCGGCTGATAGGGCACCGGAAGGCGTAGGCGCGGGGCGGGTGCCGCCGGCGTCGTCACCGGGGCTGGAGGAACTCCAGCCGGTTGCCGACGGGGTCCCGCGAGAAGAAGCGCAGGTGGCCGGGGAGGGCGTCGTCCCAGGTGACGGGTGCTCCACCGGCGGCGATCCGGGCCGCGAAGCCCTCGATGTCCCGTACCCGCAGGCCCGGGTGGGCCTTCCGCGCGGGGCGGAAGCCCTCCTCCACGCCGAGATGGAGCTGGACGGAGCCCGCCTGGAACCAGCAGCCGCCGCGCGCCGCGAGCAGCGGCGGCTTGGGGATCTCGGACATACCGAGGATCCCTACGTAGTAGGCCCGCAGCCGCTCCTCCGCGCCGGGCGGGGCGGCCAGCTGGACGTGGTCGACGGCGACCAGCACGCTCAGCCCTCCTTCACGGCCACGGCGAACAGCCGGCGGAACGGCAGGACGGTGCCGTAGGGAGCGCTGGGGTACGCCTCCCGCAGGAGGTCGCGGTACTCGGTGACGAAGGCCTCGCGGGCCTCGGGGTCGTCGGCCAGGGCCGTCAGGGCGGGCCGCAGCCCCGTGCCCTTCACCCAGTCCAGGACCGGGTCCGGGCCGGACAGGACGTGCAGGTACGTCGTCTGCCACACGTCGGTCGCGCAGCCGAGCCGGGCCATGCGGTCCAGGTAGGCGGCGGGGGTGTGCACGGAGTCCGTGCGGCGCAGCACGCCGGCGAGGCGGCCCTTCCAGCGGGGGGTGCCGGCCAGCTCGCGCATCAGGGCGTGCAGCGGGGCGTCGACGTTGTCCGGGACCTGGAAGGCGAGGGCGCCGCCGGGTTCCAGGGCGGCGATCCAGTCGGCGAAGCGGTCGGCGTGGCCCGGCACCCACTGGAGGGTGGCGTTGGAGACGATCAGGCCGTACGACTCCGTGGGCGTCCAGGTCCGCACGTCCGCGTGGGTGAAGTCGAGGCGTCCCCCGCCGGCCGTCGGCCCCGCGTGGTCGGCGTCGGCCTTGTCGAGCATCTCGGGTGAGTTGTCGTAGCCGGTGACGTGGGCCGTGGGCCAGCGCTCGGTGAGCATCGCGGTGGCGTTGCCCGGGCCGCAGCCGAGGTCGGCGATGCGGGGCCGGTCGCCGGGCGGCTCGGGGACGCGCGCGAGGAGGTCGGCGAAGGGACGGGCCCGGTGACCGGCGTGGCGGAGGTACTGGGCGGGGTCCCAGGTGGGCTCGGTGGTCATGCCGTCCACTCTCCTCCCCCATTTCTCTCGATGTCAAGAGACTCGACATCAAGAGACTTCATGTCGACACAACCACTACACTGATCTCCATGGAGGACGAGGTCGATCGGCTGGTCGCAGCGTGGCGCCGGGAGCGCCCGGACCTCGACGTGGAACCACTGGAAGTACTCAGCCGGGTGAGCCGACTCGCCCGGCACCTGGACCGCGCGCGCCGGCTCGCGTTCGCCGAGCATCAGCTGGAGCCCTGGGAGTTCGACGTGCTGACCGCGCTGCGGCGCGCGGGCACGCCGTACCAGCTCTCACCCGGCCAGCTGCTGACGCAGACCCTGGTCACCTCGGGCACCATGACCAACCGGATCGACCGGCTCGCCAAGAAGGGCCTGGTCGAGCGGCTGCCCGACCCGAGCGACCGGCGGGGGGTGCTGGTCCGGCTGACCGGGACCGGCCGGGACCGCGCGGACCAGGCGCTGGCCGGCCTGCTGGAGCAGGAGCGGGCGATCCTCGCCGAGCTGTCCCGCGCCCAGCGCGCCGAGCTGGCCGGTCTGCTACGCCAGTTGACCGCCCCGTTCGACAACATCCCCGGCTAGGTCGGCGGGCCCGATCCCGGCCCGCCGGGCGAGCGCCACGGCGGCCAGGGTGGAGTGGACGCCCAGCTTGCCGAGGACGTTCTGCATATGGGTGCGCACGGTGTGCGGGGAGAGGAACAGCCGCTCGGCGACCGCCTTGCGGCCGAGTCCGGCGACCATGCAGCGCAGCACCTCGCGTTCGCGCGGGGTGAGGGACTCCACCAGCCGTTCGCTCTCGGTGCGGTGCCGGCGGGCCGCCGTCAGCTCCCTGAGGACCCCGGTGAGCAGGGCGGGCGGCAGGTGGGTCTCCTCGCGCAGCACTCCCCGTATCACCGTCAGCAGCCGCGACAGCGAGCAGTCCTTGGCGACCCAGCCGGAGGCGCCGGCCTGCAGGGCGAGGGCCGCCCGGCGCGGGTCGTCCTTCTCGGCGATGACGACGATCCGCACGGCCGGCTGGGCGGCCCGCACCCCGGCGACGAGCGAGATCCCGTCGACCAGGCCCTCCTCGTCGACGGCCTGCACGGGCACGGCCGGGCGGGCACCGGGCAGCCGGCCGCCCAGGTCGGCGTCGACCAGCAGGACGTCGTAGCGGCGGCCCTCGGCGGCCGCGCGCTCCATACAGCGCAGCGCGGCCGGGCCGCTGCCGGCGGCGGAGACGTCGACGTCGGGCTCGGCGGCCAGGGCGGCGGCGAGCGACTCGGCGAAGATGCGGTGGTCGTCGACGACCAGGACTCGGATACGAACCACGAAACCCCCTTCCCCAGGCTCCGCGTGGAGCAGGGGATACCCAAGGTCCGGAGAGATCCGGCGATCGCCGGTCCGGAGAAAGCCCGGCAAAGGTCCGGAGAACGACGACCTGCGCGGGTACGACACCCTCAGCGGAAAGGACGCCCGCCGCACGGCCGCCGCCGTCGCCGGACTGCTTACCCCCACCGCGGGCGCCGTACCCGCCTGCCTCGCCCCCTGATCAGCACCGGCCCCCACCGGCGCTGTTTCTCAGAGTACGGATGGGGGCGGACAGTGGAAGGCGATTTACAGAACTGACCGTCCGACGCGTTTATGGTGTGCCGCATGTTTCGTATTGAGGCGGAAGTCGACGAAGACCGACGTGATCTGCTCCGCTCGCGGCTGCGCGACGCCAACACGGCGGCGTCCCCGGTACTGGCGGCTCTGCGCGGCACGCCCGGCGAACGCGACACACCCCTGCACGTCTGGGCACTGGACACCGCCGGCAACCTGGCGGGCGGTCTGGTCGGCCACACCTGGACGACCTGGCTGCACGTCACCTACCTGTGGGTGGACGCCGTCCACCGCGGCACCGGCCTCGGCTCACGCCTGCTCGCCGAGGCGGAGCGCACCGCCACGACCGACCGCGGCTGCACCGCCGCCCGCCTGGAGACGTGGGACTTCCAGGCACCGGACTTCTACCGCAAACAGGGCTACGAGATCGTGGCCACGATCCCCGACTACCCGCCGGGCGTCACGGAGTACGTGCTGACGAAGCGACTGCCCTGACGAACGGTCACCGCCCCGGACACGCAGGACCGGTCGCGCGCCGACCCGCCGGCGCCGTCCCGGCACTCGGCTTGCCGGGGCGGGCCGGACGGTGCCGGCCCCGTACGCGGGTGTACGGGGCCGGTGCGGGCGGGGGGTCAGAGTGCCCGGTGTGCTCCCGGGGACGGGACCGCCTCGAAGACCCGGGGGGTCGTGAAGCCGGCCGCGGCGAAGGCTTTTTCGGTCGCCTTGGTGAGGGTGTCGACCTCCGCCGACTCGGTCAGGACGATCGCCGAGCCGCCGAAGCCGCCGCCGGTCATGCGGGCGCCGAGGGCGCCGGCGGCCAGGGCCGTGTCGACGACCAGGTCCAGCTCCGGGCAGGAGATGCGGAAGTCGTCGCGCAGCGAGGTGTGGCCCTCGGTGAGGACCGGCCCGATGGCCCGGGTCTCGCCGCGGTGCAGCAGGTCGACGACGCGCTCCACCCGGTGGTCCTCCGTCACCACGTGGCGGACCAGGCGGACGATCTCCTCCTCGTCGCCGAGACGGGCGAGGGCCGCGTCCAGTTCGGCGTAGGGGATGTCGCGCAGGGCGTCGACGCCGAGCAGGGCCGCGCCCTTCTCGCAGCCGGCCCGGCGCTTGCCGTACTCGCCGCCGCTGTGCGCGTGTTTGACCTGGGTGTCCACCACCAGCAGCCGCAGGCCCTCGGCCGCCAGGTCGAAGGGGATCTGCCGCTGGGAGAGGTCGCGGGTGTCCAGGAAGAGCGCCTGGCCCTGCTCGCAGCAGGACGACGCCGTCTGGTCCATGATGCCGGTCGGCGCGCCGACGTAGACGTTCTCGGCGCGCTGGCACAGCCGGGCCAGCCGCCAGCGCTGCAGGCCGAGGTCGTACAGGTCGTTCAGCGCGAGCGCGATCACGACCTCCAGGGCCGCGGACGAGGACAGGCCCGCGCCCGTCGGCACCGTGGAGGAGAGGTGGACGTCGGCGCCGGTGACCGCGTGGCCCGCCTCACGCAGCGCCCAGGCCACGCCCGCCGGATACGCCGCCCAGGTCCGGTCGGACTGCGGGGCGAGGCCGTCCAGCCGCAGCTCCACCACGCCGCCCGCGACGTCCGCCGAGTGCAGGCGCAGGATGCCGTCGTCGCGGCGGGAGACGGCCGCGACCGTCCGGTGCGGCAGCGCGAACGGCATGACGAAGCCGTCGTTGTAGTCGGTGTGCTCGCCGATCAGGTTGACCCGGCCCGGCGCCGCCCACACCCCCTCCGGCTGCGTCCCGTACAGCTCGGTGAAGCGGTCCGCGACCTGCTGTGCCCCCACTAGTGCTCCTTTGCGATGCTCTGCGCGAAGTCCCACGCGTCGGCGACGATCCCCGCCAGGTCCGCGCGGGACGGGTTCCAGCCCAGTTTCTCGCGGGCGGTGTCCGCCGAGGCGACCAGGACCGCGGGGTCGCCGCCCCGGCGCGGTGCGGTGACCTCGGGGATCGGGTGGCCGGTGACCTCGCGGACGGTCTCGACGACCTCGCGGACGGAGAACCCGCTGCCGTTGCCGAGGTTGCAGATCAGGTGCTCGCCCGGCCGGGCCGACGTCAGGGCCAGCAGGTGGGCCTCGGCGAGGTCGGCGACGTGGATGTAGTCGCGGACGCAGGTGCCGTCCGGGGTCGGGTAGTCGTCGCCGTAGACGGAGATCGCCTCCCGGCGGCCCTGGGCGACCTGGAGGACGAGCGGGATGAGGTGCGACTCGGGGTCGTGGCGCTCGCCGCAGGCGCCGTAGGCCCCGGCCACGTTGAAGTAGCGCAGGCTGACGGCGGCCAGGCCGTGGGCGTTCGCCTCGCCGGTGATCATGTGGTCGACGGCGAGCTTGGACGCGCCGTAGGGGCTGGTCGGCCGGGTCGGCGCGGTCTCCACGATCGGGACCTGCTCGGGCTCGCCGTAGGTGGCCGCCGTGGAGGAGAAGACCAGCTTGCGGACGCCCGCCTCGCGCATCGCGCCGAGCAGGGCCATGCTGCCGCCGACGTTGTTGTCCCAGTACTTCTCCGGCTTGACCACCGACTCGCCGACCTGGGAGAAGGCGGCGAAGTGCAGCACACCCTCGTAGGAGGCGTCGAGCCACTTGGCGGCGTCCCGGATGTCGCCCTCGATGAACGTCGCACCGGCCGGGACGCCCTCGCGGAAGCCGGTGGAGAGGTTGTCGAGGACGGTGACCTCGTGGCCCGCCTCCAGCAGGTGCTGGGCCACGACACTGCCGACGTAACCCGCGCCACCTGTCACCAGGTACTTCATGAACTCGCTACCTCTCGCAGTCGCTCGGCCGCGCGCTCCGGCGGCACGTCGTTGATGAACACGCTCATGCCGGACTCGGAACCCGCGAGGAACTTCAGCTTGCCGGAAGTGCGGCGGATGGTGAAAAGCTCGAGGTGGAGCGCGAAGTCGTCCCGCGTCACGCCGTCGAACTCCGCCAGCGCGCCGAACGGCGCCTGGTGCCAGGCCGCGATGTAGGGCGTCGGAGGCTCGTCCACGGGGTCCCCCCCTCCGTCCCGCGTGTCGAAGATCCGGTCGAAGCGCCTCAAGAGTTCCAGATAGACCTGGGGGAATTCTGTGCGGGCCGCCTCGTCGAGCGCGAGCAGATCGGGCACGCGGCGCTTGGGGTACAGGTGGACCTCGTACGGCCAGTGGGCGGCGTACGGCACGAAGGCCGCCCAGTGTTCACCCTCAAGGACGACCCGCTCTCCGGCCAGTTCCCGTTCCAGCACCGCGTCGAACAGGTTCTGGCCGCCGGTGGCCGCCTTGTGGGCGGCGAGCGAGCGCAGCATCAGCGCGGTGCGCGGGGTGGTGAAGGGGTAGGCGTAGATCTGGCCGTGCGGGTGGCCCAGGGTCACGCCGATCTCGGGCCCGCGGTTCTCGAAGCAGAACACCTGCTCCACGGACGGCAGATGCGACAGCTCGGCCGTGCGGTCCGTCCAGGCGTCCAGCACCAGCCGGGCCTGCTCCTCGGTGAGGCCGGCGAAGGAGGCGTCGTGCTCGGGGGTGAAGCAGACGACCTCGCAGCGGCCGGAGTCGCCGGCGAGGGAGGGGAAGCGGTTCTCGAAGACGACGACGTCGTAGGAGGAGTCCGGGATCTCGCTGAGGCGGTCGCCGTGCGTCGGGCACAGGGGGCACTCGTCGGCCGGCGGATGGTAGGTGCGGCCCTGGCGGTGCGAGGCGACGGCGACCGAGTCGCCGAGCAGCGGGTCGCGGCGGATCTCGGACGAGGTGACCGTGCGGTCCAGCGGGCGGCGGTCGACGGCGTCGCGGACCGTGTCGTCCCGGAGGTCGTAGTAGATCAGCTCACGACCGTCGGCCAGCCGGGTCGAGGTCTTCTTCACGCAAGGCTCCTCTGCGTCCCGCACCAATCACTCAACACAAACAAACATAACAAACCACAACTCGACAACCTCCCGGTCGATCACAATCGAACAAAGAACACCAGTCAAAGTGTTCAAAAACTGAACACGGCGGCGTAGGTTCCGCATGGATCAGTTCGCGCAACGAAGCGAGTTCTCATGCAGAGCCCTACAGAAGTGCCCACCTATCTGGCGGCGGAGCTACGGCTCCCCACCAACTGGCTGGACTACACGATCCTGGCGATCTACTTCGTCGTCGTCCTCGGCATCGGCTTCGCGGCCCGCCGCTCGGTGCGGACCAGCCTCGACTTCTTCCTGTCCGGGCGCTCGCTGCCCGCCTGGATCACCGGCCTCGCCTTCATCTCGGCGAACCTGGCGGCCACCGAGATCCTCGGTATGGCGGCGAACAGCGCCCAGTACGGCGCCTACACGGTGCACTGGTACTGGATCGGCGCCATCCCCGCCATGGTCTTCCTGGGCCTGGTGATGATGCCGTTCTACTACGGCAGCAAGGTCCGCTCGGTCCCCGAGTTCCTGCTGCTGCGCTTCGACCGGGCGGCTCACCTGCTCAGTTCGATCCTGTTCGCGTTCGCCGCCATCCTGATCGCCGGTGTCAACCTGTACGCCCTCGCGATCGTCGTCGAGGCCCTGCTCGGCTGGCCGCAGTGGGTGGCCATCGTCGTCGCCGGCGCCTTCGTGCTCGCGTACATCACGCTCGGCGGTCTGTCCTCGGCGATCTACAACGAGGTGCTGCAGTTCTTCGTGATCCTCGCCGCCCTCATCCCGATCACCGTGCTCGGCCTGAAGAAGGTCGGCGGCTGGGGCGGCCTGACCGACAAGCTGACCGCCACGCACGGCCAGAACTTCACCAGCGCCTGGGGCGGCACCGGCATCGGCAGCGTCAACCCGCTCGGCGCCAACTGGCTGACCATCGTCCTCGGCCTCGGCTTCGTGCTGTCCTTCGGCTACTGGACCACCAACTTCGCCGAGGTGCAGCGCGCCCTGTCCGCGAAGAACCTCTCCGCCGGGCAGCGCACCCCGCTGATCGCCGCCTACCCGAAGATCTTCATCGTCTTCCTGGTGATGATCCCGGGCCTGGTCGCCGCCGCGCTGGTCCCGAAGATCGGCACCTCCGGCTCCGGCCTGCAGTACAACGACGCCATCCCGTACCTGATGCAGGAACTGCTGCCCAACGGCGTGCTCGGCATCGCGGTCACCGGTCTGCTGGCGGCGTTCATGGCGGGCATGGCGGCGAACGTGTCGTCGTTCAACACGGTGTTCACCAACGACATCTGGGCCAAGTACGTGGTGCGCGGCCGCGAGGACGCCTACTACGTGCGCTTCGGCCGCCTGATCACCGTGGTCGGCGTCTGCGCCTCCGTCGGCACCGCGTTCCTGGCGTCCTCGTTCTCGAACATCATGAGCTATCTGCAGACGCTGTTCTCCTTCTTCAACGTGCCGATGTTCGTGGTCTTCATCGTCGGCATGTTCTGGAAGCGCGCGTCCGCCAAGTCCGGGTTCTGGGGCCTGCTCGCCGGTACGACGGCGGCGATGGTCAACTACTTCGTGTTCTACAAGAAGGGGATCATCTCCATCCCCTCCGACCAGGGCGCGAACTTCGTCTCGGCCATCGCCGGCTTCGTCGCCGGCGCGGTCGTCATGGTCGCCGTGTCCCTGTTCACCAAGCCGAAGCCGGCGCAGGAACTGCAGGGCCTGGTCTACGGCACCCGCTCCCCCGGCATGTCCGAACCGCCCGCCGAGGGCGACGACGCCTGGTACCGCAAGCCCGCCCTGCTGGGCTGGGGCGCGGTCGTCCTTGCCGCCGCCTGTTACATCCCGTTCTCGTTCTGATCGCGGGAGGATGAGGAAACCATGACCGAGCACTCCGACCGCCATCCCTACACCGAAGACGACGTCCAGCGGGAAGTCACCGAGCTGGAGGGCAGGTCCGCGACCGCGGCCCGGATCTTCGACCTGCGCCGCATCATCGGCGGCCTGTTCGTGGTCTACGGCGTCATCGTCACGATCGCCGGCATCACCGACTCCCGGTCGGCCATCGACAAGGCCCAGGGAGTCAACATCAATCTGTGGACCGGGATCGGGATGCTGCTGCTGGGCGTCTTCTTCCTGGCCTGGCTGAAACTGCGGCCGACTCCGCCGCCGCTTCCTCCGGAGGGGCCGGGGGAGGCCGAGAAGTAACCGCCGCCCGACATCGCCGGACGGGGCGCGGGGGCGGATCGCGGTTCCCCGCGCCCCTTGAGGGGCCGGGCGCCGGGGCGGGGTCGTCAGGGCGTCGGGTCCGGGGGTGGTGTGTCTCGCAGGGGGCCCGCGCGGTCCAGGAGGCCCGTTCGGGCCGCCAGGGCCGCCGCTTCCAGCCGGGAACCCACGCCCAGCTTCATCAGCACCCGCTGCACGTGCGTCCGCGCGGTGCTCGGCGCGATGCCCATGCCCGCCGCGATCAGCCGCGTGTCCTCCCCGTCGGCCACCCGCACCAGCACCTCCACCTCGCGCGGTGTGAGCATCTCCAGCAGTCGCTGGGCCTCGTCGTCGGGCTGCGCGGCCGGATTGAGCAGTTCGCCGAACGCCCCCTGCAGCAGCTGCGGGGCCACCGCCGCCTCCCCGGCGCGGGCCTTGATGATGGCCCGCTCGACCCCCTCGATCCGCTCGTCGTGCCGCACGTATCCCGACGCACCCGCGGCGAAGGCCGCCGCGATCCCCCGCGGCGAGGGCACGGGGCCCAGGACGAGCATCGCGACCTGCGGCCGCTCCCGCTTGATCTTCACCACCGGGTCGAAGACGCCCGGCTCGGCCGGTGCCGCCGTACCCAGCAGGCACACCTCCGGCGCCCGTGCGATCACCAGGTCCGCCGCACCCGCGGCCGGTGCCGCCGCGGCCAGCACCCGGTGCCCACGGAGCTTGAGAGCCGACGCCAACGCCTCCGCGAGCAGGCGATGGTCGTCGACGACCATGAGCCGCACTCCCATAGAGCAACCCCCCAGTCCCCCCCATGGATGCCCCACTATGGACGCCCACGGGTCCGCAAGGACAGAGGGCCCCCCGGCACCCCGCCCCTCAACCCCCCGGAAGCTACACGCTTGTTCGACGTCTCGCTGCCTCTACGCGGAGAAGTGCCCCGGATCGATGAAATCGGGGCACTTCTCGGTAAGTCACCCATTCGGGCGAGAGCGGCGGGGCCGCCCCTGCCCGGCCGGTCAGCCGTCCGTGCCGAACGCCAGGACCAGGTACTCGTTCAGGCTCGACTTCCTCGTCGCGGTGTACACCTGGGACATGTACAGCCGTCCGTGCCCGAAGAGGATCTCGGCGTACTCGGGGCTCATGCTGCCCTCCGCCTGCCGCATGCTCAGGGGGTTCTCCAGCAGCTTGGTCGCCTTGAAGCTGCCGCCGTCGATGCTGACGATCTGACCGCCCTTGTCGTACGGCGGACGCTTGTAGGCGAGCAGGTTTCCGCCGTCCATGCGCAGCGGCGAGAGCGTGGAGTTGTCCCCCGCCTCGATGCGCTGACCGGTCTGCTTGCCGGTGTTCAGGTCGAAGGCGACGATCGCGTTGGTCCGGCTGAGCTCGGAGGACCCGTCGAGTTCCTCGGTCGGCATATACAGCCTGCCGTTGCCGGCGACGATCTGGCGGCAGTCCTCGACGTGGCTGATCCCGTCGCACCGGCCGCCGTAGGTCTTGCCGGGTGCGGAGATACGGGCGAGCAGCCTGCCGGTCCGGTAGTCGATGGAGAAGTAGTCCGAGATGCCGCTGCCGTCACCGGCGCTGTCACCGACGTCGGCGGCCACCACCAGCGGGTCGGTGGAGACGACGGCCGCGTACTCGATCCCCGCGTCCATCTTGTACTCGGAGATCACCTTCCCCGATTTCGGGTCGATGTTCTGGATGTGCAGCTGCCGGTTGCCGTAGTCGCCGCACTTGCGCACCGCGACCAGCCTGGCGCCGCCGCCGTACCCCGCGTCGTAGCAGGAGTCGCCCGGCTTCGGCTGCCACAGCACCTTGCCGGAGTCCAGGTCGAACGCCGCCCCGCCGTCGGTGCTGCCGAGGGCCACGGTGTGCTGAGCGACGGTCAGGTTGCTGAAGCTGACCGGGACGTCACCGGTCTTGGCCGACTTCGTCCACAGCTTCTTGCCCGTGCCGAGGTCGATGCCGGCGACCAGGGTGCAGCCGGGGTAGCTGCCCTGGGTGGGCGGCTTCGGCCGGTAGGCGATCGCCGTACGGCCGTCCGGGTTGACGTGGTCGGTGGTCGCGCAGACCGGGCCGGGCAGCTTGATCGTCCAGGACTTGGTGCCGTCGACGGGGTCGTATCCGACGATCTCGGAGACGCCGGTCTTGGCGTACACCTTGTCGGTGAGCCAGGAACCGGTGGTGCTGACACTGTCCTTGGTGACCGGCAGCGGGACGTTGAAGAGGACCTTGGCCGCGGGGTCGGCCGGCACCTTCTCCTTGCTGCCGGTGGAACCGCCCGTGGAGCCGTCGTCGCCGTTCTTGCCCCCGGAGGAGGCGGTGTCGTGCTTCTTGCCGTCACCCCCGGCGGACTTGGCGTACCAGATGCCGCCGCAGATGATCAGCGCGATGGCGGCGACCGCCGCGACGACGATGAACAGGGTGGTGTTGTTCCGCCCGCCGCCGCCCGGCGCCGGCTGGGGCTGCATCGGCACGGTCGGCGGCTGGCCCGGGTAGCCGTACCCGGGCTGCATGGGCTGGGTCGGCTGTGCGTAGGGGTTCGGCGGCTGGACGCCGTAGCCGGGCGCCTGCTGACCGTAGGCCGGGGGCTGCTGGGCGTACGGGTTCTGCTGCGCGGCGGGGTAGCCGTAACCGGGCTGCGGCGCCGGAGGCTGCGGCGCCGGAGCGGCCTGCGGGTAGCCGTAGCCGGGCTGGGGCGCCGGAGCGGCCTGCGGGTAGCCGTAGCCGGGCTGCGGTGGCTGCGCGGGCGGGCCGGCCGGGGGCTGGGCCGGTGCGGCCGGGGGCTGGGCCGGTGCGGCCGGGGGCGTCGGCGGCCGGCCCTGAGGCGCGTCCTGCGGGGCCGGCGGGGTCTGCGGGTTCGGGTGGCCGTAACCGCCCTGCGCCGGAGGCTGGTTCGGCGGCGGAGGAGGGGGCTGGGTCATGGGAGCGGGTACCTCGGTGAAGCTCGGAAGGCCGTACGGCGGACGGGACGGGGGACTCTGGGCGAGACGCGTGCGCCGGGCTCAGTTGCCGAAGGCCATCATCAGCTTCTCCTTGGAGTCGTCGTTGCCGGACAGCCGGCCGGAGGAGATGTAGAAGCGCCCGTCGGCCCAGTCCACGACACCGTCGTAGAAGGTGTTCTCGATGTCGGCGGCGGCCTTGGGGTTCTGCAGGAGCCGGGTGGCCCGGTGGGAGGAACCGGTGACCGGGATGGACACCACCTGGCCGCCCGCGTCGTACGACGGCTCCACGTACGCGACGAGCTTGCCGCCCTCGACCTTCATCGGGGCCATCGGCTCGTCGGCGGGCGACTTGACGCGCCACTTCTCCTTGCCGTCGGCGAGGCTGATCGCGACGATCTCGTTGGCGCTGCTGAGGGAACTGGTCGGCAGGTAGAGCGTGTCGGCGTCGACCGCGACACCCTGGCAGCCCTGCAGGTCGCGCTCGAGGATCGCCCAGCCGCAGCGGGGGGCGAACTTCTCGTTCACCTTGACCTCGGAACGGAACCTGCCGTCCTTGGTGAAGGTCGAGATGTTCCAGGTCTTCTTCTCCTGGTTGGTCAGGTACACCACGAGCGGGTCGACGGAGTACGTCCGGGAGACCTGCCAGCCCTTCTTGACCGGCTGGGTCCACTTCACCTTGCCGGTCGCCGGGTCGAGTTCCTGGATCTCGTCGTGCGCGTTGCCGGTGCCGGCCCCGCAGGAGGCGACCTGGACCAGCCGGTTCGTGCCGCCCGCGAAGGCGGTCGGGAAGCAGGCGGCTCCGTACCTCTTCTTGTCGTACAGCTTCTTGCCGCTGCCGATGTCGTACGCCGTGCCCGACTGGGAACGGCCCACCATGAGGGTCCTGCCGCTCACGGTGAGTTCGACGCTGAGACTGCTGTCGAACAGCGCGCCGTCGGCGACCTCGGCGTGCCAGCCCTTCGCGCCCGTCTCCAGGTCGATCTGCTGGAGCTGGTTGCACTTGGCGTGGCTGCCCGAGCCGCTCATGTACGCGACGACGATTCTGCCGTCGGCCGACTGCCGCTTGGTGACCGCGCAGATCTTCTGCGGGAGGTCGATCGGGCCCCAGGCGTCCTTGCCGTCGGCCGCGCCGAAGGCGAAGACCTGCTTGTACGCCGCCTTCACCGCGGTCTTGCCGGTGATCCACATACCGGGCGCGTCGGCGCCGGAACCGGGTGCGTCCGGGGCCGACTTGTACCAGAGCACCTTGGCCTCACCGGCCTGCCGGCCCTCGTTGAGGTTCTCCGGGTCGTCGCCGCCGGCACCGCCGCCGGACGCGGTCGGCGAGGCGGAGGCGGCGGAGGACTGCTTGCCGTCGTCGCTCTGCTGCGCGACGGGCTTCTTCTTGCCGTCGTCGCCGGTGACGGCGAGCACGGTGCCGCCGATGACGAGCAGCGCGGCCACCGCGGCACCGATGATCAGCGCCGGCTTCGCCTTGGAGGGCTTGCCCCCGGGGGGAGCGCCGGGCGCGCCCGGGTACGGCGGCTGCTGGGCGTATCCGTAACCGGGTTGCGGCGCCGCGCCGTAGGGGCCCGGCTGCTGCTGCGGGTAGCCGTACGGCCCCGGTTGCTGGGGCTGCTGCGGGTAGCCGTAGGGGCCGGGGGTGCCGGGCGCGCCGTAGGGGCCGGGCTGCTGCGGGTAGCCGTAGCCGGGCTGGGGCTGCGGCGGGCCCGCGGGCGGCTGGGCCGGAGGCGGAGGCGTGGCGGGTGCGCCGCCCTGCGCCGGTGGCGTCTGCGGAGGACCGAATCCACCGCCCTGCGGCGGCTGGTCCGGCGGCGGTCCGAAGCCTTCCTGCGGCGGCTGGTTGGGCGGCTGAGTCATCAGCGCTCTTCCCCCTCGTTCACTGATTTTTAGCCACGCCCTGAGGTTCGTGAATCACCCAAGGTCGTACTCAGACAGTTCTCAGACCGCTCTTTCTATCACCCGGTACCGCCAGCGCACGGTCCCCCGGCCGCCGCTGTTCCCAAGGGAGAACCCGCCTGTGATGCCCTCGTTACGCGCCTTCACGCCCCCTTCACGCCCCGCGCGTCAAGGCCGGTTGCGGGCGCGCAGGGTGGGCGCACGCGCCGGGCCGAAAGTGTGCGCACCCGCCGCCGCGAGCGCCCCTCGCTCTCCCGGGTCACGCGTCCTCGGCCAGTTCCAGCCAGCGCATCTCCAGTTCCTCGCGCTCACCGGCGAGTTCCCGCAGCTGGGCGTCGAGTTCGGCGACCTTCGCGAAGTCGGTGGCGTTCTCGGCGATCCGGGCGTGCAGCTTGGACTCCTTCTCGGAGACCTTGTCCAACTGCCGCTCGATCTTCTGGAGTTCCTTCTTGGCGGCACGCTGGTCGGCGGCGCTCTTCTCCGAGGTGGCCGGCTTGGGCGCCGCGGCGGCGGCCTGCGTGGCGACCGCCTCCTCCATGCCCCGGCGCCGCTCCAGGTACTCGTCGATGCCGCGCGGGAGCATCCGCAGGGCGCCGTCGCCGAGGAGGGCGAAGACCCGGTCGGTGGTGCGCTCGACGAAGAACCGGTCGTGGGAGATGACGATCATCGACCCGGGCCAGCCGTCGAGGACGTCCTCGAGCTGGGTGAGCGTCTCGATGTCGAGGTCGTTGGTGGGCTCGTCCAGGAAGAGGACGTTGGGCTCGTCCATGAGCAGGCGCAGCAGCTGGAGCCGGCGCCGCTCACCACCGGAGAGGTCCCCCACCGGCGTCCACTGCTTCTCCTTGTTGAAGCCGAACGTCTCGCACAGCTGCCCGGCCGTCATCTCGCGCCCCTTGCCGAGGTCGACGCGCTCGCGGACCTGCTGCACGGCTTCCAGGACCCGCAGGGCGGGGTCGAGCTCGGCGACCTCCTGGGAGAGGTAGGCGAGCTTGACGGTGCGCCCGGCGGCGATACGGCCGCCCACCGGCTGCTCGTCGCCCTCCGTGCGGGCCGCCGCCGCCATGGCGCGCAGCAGGGAGGTCTTGCCGGCGCCGTTGACGCCGACGAGGCCGATGCGGTCGCCGGGCCCGAGCTGCCAGGTCACGTGCTTGAGCAGCACCTTCGGACCGGCCTGCACGGTGACGTCCTCCAGGTCGAAGACCGTCTTGCCGAGCCGCGAGGAGGCGAACTTCATCAGCTCGCTGCTGTCCCGCGGCGCCGGCACGTCCGCGATCAGCTCGTTGGCGGCCTCCACCCGGAAGCGCGGCTTGGACGTACGGGCGGGGGCGCCGCGCCGCAGCCAGGCCAGCTCCTTGCGGATGAGGTTCTGCCGCTTGACCTCCTCGGTGGCCGCGATCCGCTCGCGCTCCGCGCGCGCGAAGACGTAGTCCGAGTAGCCGCCCTCGTACTCGTACACCTCACCGCGCTGCACGTCCCACATGCGCGTGCACACCTGGTCCAGGAACCACCGGTCGTGGGTCACGCACACCAGGGCCGACCGCCGGTTCTGCAGGTGCCGGGCGAGCCAGGAGATGCCCTCGACGTCCAGGTGGTTGGTGGGCTCGTCGAGGACGAGCATGTCCTGCTCGTCGATGAGCAGCTTGGCGAGCGCGATCCGGCGCCGCTCGCCGCCGGACAGCGGTCCGATGACGGTGTCGAGGCCCTTCGGGAAGCCGGGCAGGTCCAGCCCGCCGAACAGCCCGGTCAGTACGTCCCTGACCTTGGAGTTTCCGGCCCATTCGTGGTCGGCCATGTCGCCGATGACCTCGTGCCGGACGGTGGCGGCGGGGTCGAGGGAGTCGTGCTGGGTCAGCACGCCGAGGCGCAGTCCGCCGGAGTGGGTGACGCGCCCGGTGTCGGCCTCCTCCAGCTTGGCGAGCATCCGGATGAGGGTGGTCTTGCCGTCGCCGTTGCGTCCGACGACCCCGATCCGGTCCCCTTCCGACACACCGAGCGAGACGCCGTCCAGCAGGGCACGGGTGCCGTACACCTTGCTGACGTTCTCGACATTGACCAGGTTGACGGCCATTTCACTCCTGTGCACGGGGCTGGATCGACATGCGGCTCCGCCGCGTGGCTCAGCCTTCTAGCGTAGGGCCTCAGGGGGTGGCGACGGAGCGCGAGGGGTGGTCACCCTTCGCGACGGCCGCGCTCGGAGCGGCTGCCGCCCGGCCTCAGCGTTCCTGGAGGACCGTCGCCCCCGGCACCGGCCCCGCCGCGATCCGTACCGTCCGGCAGGTGCCCGAGGTGCGCAGCGCCTGCGCCACCTTCTCCGCCGTCCCGGCGTCGCGCGTGAGGAACGCGGTGGTCGGGCCGGAGCCGGAGACCAGGGCGGTGAGCGCGCCCGCCGCCCGCCCGGCGTCGAGGGTGCCGGCCAGCTCGGGGAACAGGGACAGGGCCGCGGGCTGGAGGTCGTTGGAGACGGCCGCCGCCAGGGCGTCCGGGTCGCCCTCGGCGAGCGCCTCCAGCAGCGCCGGGGAGGCCACCGGCTCCGGGATGTCCCGGCCCGCGGCCAGCCGGTCGAACTCGCGGAAGACCGCCGGCGTGGACAGCCCGCGCTCCGCCATCGCGAACACCCAGTGGAAGGTCCCGCCGGCCTCCAGGGGCGTCAGCCGCTCCCCGCGCCCGACTCCCAGGGCCGCCCCGCCCACCAGGCTGAACGGGACGTCGCTGCCCAGCTCGGCGCAGATGTCGAGGAGCTCGGCGCGCGAGGCGCCGGTGCCCCACAGCGCGTCGCAGGCGAGCAGCGCGCCCGCGCCGTCCGCGCTGCCGCCCGCCATGCCGCCGGCGACCGGGATGTCCTTGGCGATGTGGAGGTGGACGGCCGGTTCGAGACCCCGGCGCGCGGCGAGCGCGATCGCCGCGCGCGCGGCGAGATTGCCGCGGTCCAGGGGGACCTGGGCGGCGTCGGGTCCCTCGCAGGTGACGCGCAGTTCGTCGGCGGGCGTGACGGTGACCTCGTCGTACAGGCCGACGGCGAGGAAGACGTTGGCGAGGTCGTGGAAGCCGTCGGGGCGGGCGGCGCCGACCGCGAGCCGGACGTTGACCTTGGCGGGGACGCGGACCGTGACGCTCACTGCTGACGGGCTCCTTGGTGTGCGGGCGTTGTCGACGTTGCTCGGCGGCGGAGGTGCTGTGCCGTGCCGCCCGGCGCTATCCGGCGTCCTGGGCGTTCTCGGCGATGCGGGCGAACTCCTCGACCGTCAGGGACTCCCCGCGTGCCTGCGGCGAGACGCCGGCCGCCGTCAGGGCGGCCTCGGCCGCGGCGGCGGACCCGGCCCAGCCGGCGAGCGCCGCCCGCAGCGTCTTGCGGCGCTGCGCGAACGCCGCGTCGACCACCGCGAAGACCTGCTTCCTGGTGGCCGTGGTCCTGATCGGCTCGGTCCGCCGGACGAGGGAGACCAGGCCGCTGTCGACGTTCGGTGCGGGCCAGAAGACGTTCCGGCCGATGGCGCCGGCCCGCTTCACCTCGGCGTACCAGTTCGCCTTGACCGAGGGCACGCCGTACACCCGGGACCCCGGCGCGGCGGCGAGCCGGTCGGCGACCTCGGACTGCACCATCACCAGCGTCCGCTCGATGCCGGGGAAGGTCTCGAGCATGTGCAGCAGCACCGGCACGGCGACGTTGTACGGCAGGTTCGCCACCAGGGCGGTCGGCGCGGGGCCGGGCAGCTCGGTGACCCGCATGGCGTCGGAGTGGACCAGCGCGAACCGGTCGGCGCGCCCCGGCATGCGCGCCGTGATGGTCGCGGGCAGCGCGGCGGCCAGCACGTCGTCGATCTCGACGGCGGTGACCCGGTCGGCGGCCTCCAGCAGCGCGAGGGTGAGGGAGCCGAGCCCCGGGCCGACCTCCACGACCACGTCGTCGGAGCGGACCCCGGCGGTCCGGACGATACGGCGGACCGTGTTGGCGTCGATCACGAAGTTCTGGCCGCGCTGCTTGGTGGGACGGACACCGAGCGCTGCCGCGAGTTCACGGATGTCGGCCGGGCCGAGGAGGGCGTCAGGGGTGGGGCTGCTCACGGGACAAGGGTACGGGGGCGAAATCGGCCGGATGGCCAGGTCCCCGGCGCCAGGGCCGACGGCGGGCCCCCGCGGGCGGCGCAGCCGGGGCCCCTTCGACCCGCCCGGGCCTCGCCCGGCGCCGACGGACCCGCGCCCGGAGCCTTCAGCTGTGCAGCCGGGCTCCGCAGTGGGGCCAGGGCGCCGCACCCCGGCTCGTGTACAGCTTCTTCGCGCGCAGGGTCTGCTCCTGTGCCGACGCGTCCTGCGGGCGGCCGTGGCCGCCGAGGCTGTGCCAGGTGTGGGTGTCGAACTGGTAGAGCCCGCCGTAGGTCCCCGAAGGATCGACCGCGTGCGGGCGGCCGCCGGACTCGCACGCGGCCAGCGCCTGCCAGTTCAGGTGGTCGGCGCCGTGCACGGAGGGCGGCAGCGGCTTGGTGCCCACCTTCACCACCTGCTTGCGCGGGAGGCGCACCACCTCGGACCTCTCCCGGCGCGGCTTCTGCCGGACCCCGTTGACGGTGCGCACGAGGTAGCTGATCCGCCGCAGTCCGGGCTGCCCGGGTTGCGCCACGACCTCGGTGCCCTTGAAGAGGGAGGGGTCCTCGGTCCGCACCGTCTCGTACGGGATCCGCTCCTCGCGGACCTCCCGGCTGCCGCTCACCCGCAGCACGGTCACCGTCTGCCCGTCGCGCGGGAAGCTGTCGGGCGGGACGGAGGTGGTGTCCTGCCCGTGCAGCGTGATCCCGGCTTGCTCGACGGCCTCCCGGACGGTGGCCGCGTTGGTGCGGACGGCACGGGTCCGGCCGTCGGCCATGATCGTCAAGGCGCGCTCGGTGCGCACGTCCAGCGCCAGCCCGGCGCGTCCGATGCTCTGGGAGCGCGAGGCGGACAGGTACGCGCCGTCCGCGCGCACGCCGATCTCGTCCAGCGCCCCTTCCACCGTGCGCGCGGTCGTCCAGAGCTCCTGCCGCCGGCCGTCCAGCGTCAGCCGCACGGGGCGCCCGTAGCGCACGGCGACCTCGTCGCCGCTGGCCAGCGCCGCACCGGGGGCGGGCGCGATCATGTCGTGCTCCCCCACGCGTACGCCTTCCTCGGCGAGCAGCTCGCTCACGTCGTCGGCGAAGGTGTGCAGCGTGCGCTCCCTGCCGTCGACGCTCAGCTCGATCGCCTTGTCCTCGGCGACGAACGCGGTGGTGCCGCCGGCCAGGAAGGCGACGACCAGGGCCTGCGGCAGCAGACGGCGTACGGCGGACTCGGGGCGCTCGCCGTAGCGCGCCCTGCGCCGGCGCGCGGCGCGCCCGCTCCCCACGGCCCGCGTGCCGGGTCCGGGCGACGGTACGGCGACGTCGTACGCCTCCGGCCCCGACGCCCCACCGGCACGTGTCCCGTCGGCGTGCGATCCGTCCGCATGCTCCCCGTCGTGCGTGCCCGCGTGCGCCCCACCGTCGTGCCCCGCACTCCCGTGCGAGGCACCACCGTGCGGGCCACCCGCATGCGCCCCACCGCCGTGGGCGTCCGACGCGCGCGTCTCCTCGCCCGGCGCGCTTCCGCCCTGGCGCGGAAACACCGGTTCGTCCCCGTGCGGGTGCGGCGGCGCCACGGACGACGCCGGAACCCCCGCCTCGTACGCGGGCCGGTAGGTGTCCTCGTACCCCACCGCGTACGACAGCGTCTGCGCGTCGTGCAGGCCGGGCCACGCACCGCCGCCGTACGGGCCGGGCGGTCCCGGCGGCGCGATGTACGGGCCGTACGCCTGATAGGTCTCGAACTGCGAGTTGCTCACGCCGACGCGCTCCAGAGGGCCAGAGGGGTCCGGATCGGGCCTCCGCAACCTAGCGGAGCGTCCGTCACTCTCCAAAGCGGCACGACTACGCACCGTGCCGCTCGAACCCGGACCCGGGCCGCGTGAGCGTTATCGCATGGTTATGGATGTTGTACGTTCAGTAATCGAAGGCGCGGGCGGTGTTCGCGCCCAGCGCCGTCGCCAGCGCGTCTTCGTCGATGCCGCGCACCGCGGCCATCGCCCGCACCGTGACCGGAACGAGATACGGGGCGTTGGGCCGTCCGCGGTAGGGGGCGGGGGTCAGGAAGGGCGCGTCGGTCTCCACGAGGACCAGTTCCAGCGGGGCGACGGCGAGCGCGTCCCGCAGGTTCTGGGCGTTCTTGAAGGTGACGTTGCCGGCGAAGGACATGAAGTAGCCCTCGCGGGCGCAGACCTCGGCCATCTCGGCGTCGCCGGAGTAGCAGTGGAAGACGGTGCGCTCGGGGGCGCCCTCCTCCTTCAGGACGCGCAGGACGTCGGCGTGGGCGTCGCGGTCGTGGATGACGAGCGCCTTGCCGTGGCGCTTGGCGATCTCGATGTGGGCGCGGAAGGAGCGCTCCTGTGCCGACTTGCCTTCGGGACCGGTGCGGAAGTGGTCGAGACCGGTCTCGCCGACGCCCTTGACCTGCGGCAGTCCGGCCAGCCGGTCGATCTCGGCGAGTGCCTCGTCCAGCGCGGCCTCGCCGCCGGGCTCGCGGGCGCCCTGCCGGGACCAGCCGTCGGGGTCGCCGTGGACGATCCGCGGGGCCTCGTTGGGGTGCAGGGCGACGGCCGCGTGCACGTTCGGGTGGTCCGCCGCGGTCCGCGCCGCCCACCGCGAGCCGTTGACGTCGCAGCCGACCTGCACGACCGTCGTCACGCCCACCGACGCGGCCTTGGCGAGACCCTCCTCGACCGTGCCCGACTGCATGTCGAGGTGGGTGTGGGAGTCGGCGACGGGCACCCCCAGGGGTGCCGGGAGCGGCGGAGCCGCGCTCTTGTCGTCCTTGGGGCTGTGGCGGGCGTTCGAAGGCATGCCCCGATCCTACGAAAGGGGCATGCTCACGACGGCGGCGATCAGCCCCGGCCGCCATGCGCCGGGGTCAGCCCGCCTTGCGCTGGAACGCGTGCAGGAGATCGGACAGGTGCCAGTGGTGCGACTCCCTGCGCTGCGCCGGCGCCTCCGGTATCTCCACCGGAGCCGCCTGGGGTACGGGGTGGTGCTGCGCAGCGCTGCGCACCGACGAGACCTGCCCCGCGCGCATGATCCGCACGACGTGGCCGTCGCAGTTCTGGCAGCTCGGCCGGCTCAGCGGCGAGGGTACGACGCGGCCGTCGGTCACGTACCGCACGAACTCCTGCCCGTCGCCGTCCGTGTGGTGCTCTATCGCGTACGACTGCTCCCAGCCGTGCCCGCAGCGCATGCAGGCGAAGGAATACGACTCGTGGACGACGGCTGTGGCCGAACCGCGGAGACCGGTCTGCCCTGCGATGTCACTCATGCCAGCTCCTCTTGTCCGCTGGACAAGCGCCCCGGTGCCCGGATCTCCCGGGGACTCTGGGGCGAGGGACGGGTGCGTCCCTGCGACCAGTGGACAGTTCCGGTGACCGGAACGCATCAGACCTGTCGACTGTTGGATGCGATTTGGACGTTCCTTGCCGAAAAGGGCCTCTCGGACCCTTCTCCGCTTTGCCATCGGTGACAGGCTTTTGCCGTCCCATGGGGCATACGCTCACCCGAGACCAGCGCTGCTCAGAGGGCGGGTTTGCGCAGGTCAGGGGGCGCACGCGCAGGCGCCACACGACGCTCGCGAGCGGCCCTCGCGCGGGGCGCACGCGCGGCGCGGGGCGGCTGGGCGCGGGCTCAGGACACGGGCCCAGGACACGGGCCCAGGACACGGGGAATCGAGACTCGGGACCCAGGACACGGGGAATCGGGACTCGGGACCCAGGACACGGGGAATCGGGACTCGGGACCCAGGCGACGCGGCTCAGGCCACGGGGCTCACGACACGGGGCTCACGGCAGCGGGCGGGCGGCGCGGACCCAGGGCGCGCAGTGCTGCCCCGCCGCCCGCCACCGCGGAAGGGCGGCCCGATCGCCGTTCGCGCCGGCCCGCTCAGTCACCCGCACGCTTGGCCGCGACCACGGCGTCGAAGACCACCCGCTTGGGCAGCCCCGCCTCCACCGCCACCGCCGCGATGGCCTCCTTGCGACGCTCGCCGGCCTCCTCGCGCACCCGCACCCGGCGAACCAGCTCCTCGGCGTCGAGCTCCTCGGGTCCGGTCTCGGGGGCGCCCTCGACCACGACGGTGATCTCGCCGCGCACCCCCTCCGCCGCCCACCGCGCCAGCTCGGCCAGCGGACCGCGCCGTACCTCCTCGTACGTCTTGGTCAGCTCGCGGCAGACGGCGGCCCGCCGCTCGGCCCCGAAGGCCTCGGCCATGGCGGCGAGGGTGTCGTCGAGCCGGTGCGGTGCCTCGAAGTAGACGAGGGTCCGCCGCTCGTCCGCGACCTCCCGCAGCCGGGACAGCCGCTCACCCGCCTTGCGCGGCAGGAAGCCCTCGAAGCAGAACCGGTCGACCGGCAGCCCGGACAGGGCGAGCGCGGTGAGCACGGCGGACGGCCCGGGCACGGCGGTGACCTTGATGTCCTTCTCCACGGCGGCCGCGACCAGCCGGTACCCGGGGTCGGAGACCGACGGCATCCCGGCGTCGGTCACGAGCAGCACGCGCGCGCCGCCGAGCAGTGCCTCGACCAGCTCCGGGGTGCGGGCGGACTCGTTGCCCTCGAAGTACGACACCACCCGGCCCCCCGGTGTCACGCCCAGCCCCTGGGTGAGCCGGCGCAGCCGCCGGGTGTCCTCGGCGGCCACCACGTCGGCGCCGGCCAGCTCCTCGGCCAGCCGGGGCGGCGCGTCCGCGATGTCGCCGATGGGGGTACCTGCGAGGACAAGGGTTCCGGTCACACCCCCATACTCCCAGGCAGGCCGCCCACCGGGAGCACGAGTTCCCCCGCCCGGCGACGCGGCCCGCGCCGACCTGTACGGCACATGCACGGGACTCGCACAGAACGGTTCCCTACGATGGCGCGGTGACCAGTACCGCGTCCTCCATGGACCTCCGGCAGGGCCAGGCGCCGCACGACCCGCGGCCGTCGTGGCGGCAGCGGCTGCGCCGATTCGGGTACACCCCCGCGACGGACGCGCCCGAGGGCGACGTACGCGCCCGGCTGGTGCCCCCCTACACCGAACCGAGCCCCCGGCTGTGGCGGGCGCTCGGCGTGCCGCCCGTCCTCGCCGAGCGGCTCTCCCGCTGGTCGGGCTGGGGCGGCCCGCTGCTGGTGACGCTGATGGCGGGCGTGATGCGGTTCTGGAACCTGGGCAGCCCGCGCGCGGTGATATTCGACGAGACCTACTACGCCAAGGACGCCTGGGCGCTCGTCCACCACGGCTTCGAGGTCAGCTGGGACAAGTACGGAAAGAACGCCAACGACCTGGTCCTGCAGACGCACGGGCACCTGCGGGTGCCGACGGACCCGGCGTACGTCGTGCACCCTCCGGTCGGCAAGTACGTCATCGGCCTCGGTGAGATGGTCTTCGGGTTCGACCCGTTCGGCTGGCGGTTCATGACGGCGGTGCTGGGGACGCTGAGCGTGCTGCTGCTGTGCCGGATCGGGCGCCGCGTCTTCCGCTCGACGTTCCTCGGCTGTCTGGCGGGCGCGCTGATGGCGATGGACGGCCTGCACTTCGTGATGAGCCGGACCTCGCTGCTCGACGGCGTGCTGATGTTCTTCGTGGTGGCCACGTTCGGCTGCCTGGTCGTCGACCGGGACCGGTCACGGGAGAGACTGGCCGCCGCGCTGCCGGCCGGCCCCGACGGGCGGGTGCGCCCGGACGCGGGCGTAGCGGATACGTTCCGCTTCGGCCTGCGCCCCTGGCGCTGGGCGGCCGGGGTGATGCTGGGCCTGGCCATCGGCACGAAGTGGAACGGGCTGTACGTCATGGTCGCGTTCTGCGTCATGACGGTGCTGTGGGACGTCGGCGCCCGGAAGGTGGCGGGCGCCCGTCACCCGTACGCGGCGGCTCTCAAGTACGACACCGGCCTGGCCTTCCTGGCCACGGTCCCGGTGGCGCTCGTCGTCTACCTGGCCTCCTGGACCGGCTGGATCCTCTCCCCGGCCGACGGCACCGGCGGCTACTACCGCAACTGGGCGGCCAACGACGGCAAGGGCGGCAGCTGGACCTTCCTGCCGGACTGGCTGCGCAGCCTGTGGCACTACGAGCACGAGGTCTACAACTTCCACGTGCACCTGTCGCAGCCGCACACGTACCAGTCCAACCCGTGGAGCTGGATCGTGCTGGGCCGCCCGGTGTCGTACTTCTACGAGTCCCCCTCCCCCGGCAGCGACGGCTGTCCCGCGGACGCCGGCCAGAAGTGCGCGCGGGAGGTACTGGCGATCGGTACACCGCTGCTGTGGTGGGCGGCGTGCTTCGCCATCCTGTACGTCCTGTGGCGCTGGGCGTTCCGCCGCGACTGGCGGGCCGGCGCCATCGCCTGTGGCATCGCCGCCGGTTATCTGCCCTGGTTCCTGTACCAGGAGCGGACGATCTTCCTCTTCTACGCGGTCGTCTTCCTGCCGTTCCTGTGCCTCGCGGTGGCGATGATGATCGGAGCGATCATCGGCCCACCGGGCTCCACCGACACCCGCCGGGTGATCGGCGCAACGGCGGCGGGCGTACTGGTCCTGCTGATCGCCTGGAACTTCATCTACTTCTGGCCCCTGTACACGGGCACGGCGATCCCCATAGACCAGTGGCGGTCGCGGATGTGGCTGGACACCTGGGTCTAGCCGGGCGGAAACGGCACGAGGGCGCGGCAGCCGGCCGCGCCCTCGTGGTCGTTGTCGGTCGTCAGCGGTTGTCGTGGGCCACCTTCGGACGGTCCGAGGACGGCCCGGCTCTGAAAGCGGGCTGATGTGCAGTCCGATCACGTTCGGCTCCTCGTCGGGCGAGAGCATCCGGCCCCCGAGTTCCTCACTCGGTCATGCCGACCCGAGGTTCACCCTCCGCGCCTGTGCGCACCTCATGCCGAGCAGTGAGGGACGCCCCGGGAAGGCGGTGACGAGCTGTATCCGTAGGTGATCCGAGTGGCGGCGGGAGCAGGCCGCCGCCACTGATCACTGGGAGTTGTATGCCTTGACGCTCACGGCCGGACCGCCGGAGTACCTGCCCACGGCAGTGGCGGCGGCACCGGTGACCTTGACGTCCGCGCTGCCGCCAGCCGGGACGTGGACCAGCCCTCCGATGGGAGTGACGGACACCGCCTGCTGCGTCTCGCCCTCCGCCGGCTGGTCGTAGACGAGGTAGGCCACACGTGCCGTCACCGGATAAGGGTCGATGTTCGTCACGCGCACGGTGGTGAAGCGTGTGAACTTGCTCACCGCGCGTCCGGTGCTGTCCAGCTCCTCAACGGTCACCGGGTGCACGTTGGCCCGCCTCTTGGCGGCGACGAGACGCTCGACGGTGACGCGAACGTCGTAGACCTGGTGTTCACCGGCCCCCGAGAAGCGCAGGATGTCGAGAAACGTCCCGTACGGAACGACCAGACGGCCGCTGTCGCTGCCGAAGACGGTTCGGACATGCACCCTTGGCAGGGGGTCGCCGTTCCGGTCGAGCGCGGTGAACGCCAGTACGGGGACGACCGACTCCGTGTTCGCGTTCTTGATGGTCAATGTCTGGCTGATGCGGTTGTCGCCCCCCTCGCGCTGATAGGCGAACGACAGCGCGCTCTTGGCCGGGTCGGACGACCAGTCGGTCACACCCACCAGGATCGCGGCCAGCGACACCGCAACCACCCAGCCCGCGACACGAGTCCGTCTTCGTTCCACGTTCGCCTCTCCCCAGCATGCAACCGAGCCCCCGCCCCTGGAAGCGCCGTCGGATCCTAGCCCGACCAACTGCGCAACGAGCATGCCGATGAGAGGCGCGGTGAACGTGCACCACGTCCACCCGCACGTGCCCCTGGACGCGCCCTCTCACCCGGCCCCCGCCCGTGGTGACGGCCCACATACGGCCCAGAGTGGAGGTCGCGCGCCCAGTCGGCGTGAAGTGCCTGCTCAGGTGCCCCGCCGGCCGCACCGTGCTCACTTCGTCCACTCCTGTGCCCTGCACACCGGCACCGCGTTCACGCATGCGGCTGGACGCCCGGATCCCGTCACGTTTTCGACAACTCCGGTCACACCGGCTCCGCAACCGCTTACAGTGCATCCGGATCTGTCTTTTGAACGCGTTCAGGTAATGGTGGACGCGGCAGGGACGGCAGGCGTGGCACAGGCCGGCGGGGACGGGGAGGAGTGCGGGGGATGCGCAGCGGGGTCAAGGGCGTGGTCATAGGCGGGGTGTGCGCGGCGGTGCTGGGAGGCGCCGGTTACGGCGCCTACAACATCCTGTCCGCGCTGAGCGGCGACGGCGCGACGGGCGGCGGGAGCGCGTCCGTGAAGTCCGGTCCACCCGGCGGGGACGAGGTGAAGGACACGACGGCGAAGTTCTTCGCCGCCTGGGAGAAGGGCGACGCTCACACCGCGGCGTCGTACACGAACTACCCCGTTTCCGCCGAGCAGTTGCTGACGGCCTACGGCGACGACGCGCACATCACCGGGGTGCACATCACCCCCGGCGCGGCCACCGGCACGAGCGTGCCGTTCACGGTCAGGGCGACGGTGTCGTACGGCGGCGCGTCCAAACCGCTCGCCTACGAGAGCAGGCTGACCGTCGTACGCGGCCGGACCACGCACCGCCCGCTGGTCGACTGGAAGCCGTCCGTCCTGCACCCACGGCTGCGCACCGGGGACACGCTCGTCACGGACGCGTCGGCGGCCGCGCCGATCCAGGCGGTGGGCCGTGACGGCACCGTGCTGACGAAGCAGAAGTACCCCTCTCTCGGCCCGGTCCTGGACGAGTTGCGCAAGCGGTACGGCGACAAGGCGGGCGGCCGGGCCGGCGTGGAGCTGGCCGTACGGCACACCGGTCCGGACGGCGCCGGCCCGGCCGACACCCCGCTCCTCACCCTCGTCGCGGGCAGGACCGGCAAGCTCCGTACGACGCTGAGCGCGAGCGCGCAGGCGGCGGCCGAGACGGCGGTGATGAAGTACCCGAACGCCTCCGTCGTGGCCGTCAAGCCGAGCACCGGCGAGATCCTGGCCGTCGCCAACAACCGTACCGACGGCTTCGACGCGGCCCTGCTCGGTGAGCGCCCGCCCGGCTCCACCATGAAGATCATCAGTGCGGCGACCCTCATCGACCACGGCAAGACCACCGCGAACGGACCGGCGCCCTGCCCGTCGTCCGCCGTCTCGCTGAGCCAGACCTTCCACAACCTCCGGGGCCTTCAGCCGGACGAGCACGCCACCCTCTCGGACAGCTTCGCCCGCTCCTGCAACACGGCGTTCGTGAAGTTCGCCGACGAACTGGAGCCGGGCTCCCTCGCCGCGGAGGCGCAGGACCGGTTCGGGCTCGGGCGGAACAACTGGCAGATCGGCGTACCGACCTTCGACGGCCGGGTGCCCGCCGCCGGCGGCCCGGACAAGGCGGCCGGCCTCATCGGCCAGGGCCAGGTCCAGATGAGCCCCCTGAACATGGCCTCGGTGACCGCGACCGCGATGACCGGCGCCTTCCGGCAGCCGGTGCTCGTGCCGCTCTCGCTGGACCACCGCGAACCGGCACACGCGCGTGGGCTGCCGTCGGGCACGGTCGCACAGCTGCGCGCGATGATGAAACGCACCGCGACCAGCGGCACCGCGGCACCGATCATGTCCGGACTGGGCCCGGACTTCGGCGCGAAGACCGGCTCTGCGGAGTCCGACGGGCAGGCGAGGTCTGACAGTTGGTTCACCGGGTACCGCAACGACGTGGCGGCCGCCGCGATGGTCCAGGACGGCGGTCACGGCATCGACGCGGCCGGTCCGATTGTCGCAAGCGTGCTACGGAACGCCGGCTGATATCACCCGCCACGGCGGGGACTTTAAGGTGAAGCACGTCGTTGAGGGGTGTGAGGGCTGCGGGGACCCAGGGGAAGGCGCGGAGGAACTGAGGCTGTGGGCAAGAGAAGGCGCGTCGCCGTGCGACGGAACACCAGACCCGCCGTGCTCGGCGGGATGATCGCCGTGGTCGTCGGCGGCGCCGGGTTCGGCGTCTACGCGCTGTACGGCGGGGGCGCCTCGGCCGACGAGCGGGCGTCCGACGCGGCCCACAAGGCCGTCAGGACCGGGCCGCCGACCGCCGCGGAGGTCCGCGCGGCCTCGACGCGTTTCCTCACCGCCTGGCAGCGGGGCTCGGTCGCCGAGGCGGCCGCCGCCACCGACGACCCGGCCGCCGCCGGAGCGCTCCTCACCGGCTACACCAAGGACGCCCGGCTGACGCACGTGACCCTCACCGCCGGGACGGCGAAGGGCGCCGAGGTGCCCTTCGCCGTCAAGGCGACGGTCGCCTACAAGCAGCTCGGCAGGCCGCTCTCCTACGGCAGTTCGCTCACCGTCGTCCGACGGGCGAGCGACGGCAGGCCGCTGGTCGACTGGCACTCCTCCGTCGTCCACCCGGACCTCAGGGACGGCGACACGCTCGTCACCGGCGAGTCCGGGACCCCGCCCGTCACCGCGCTGGACCGCGACGGCGGCAAGCTGACCGCCGCCCGCTTTCCCTCGCTGGGCACGGTGCTGGACGGCCTGCGGGAGAAGTACGGCAAGACGGCGGGCGGGCGGGCGGGCATCGAACTGCGCGTGGTGCGCGGCAAGGCGTCCAGGACGGCCAAGCTGTCCGACAAGACGCTCGTGGAGCTGAGCAAGGGCACGCCGGGCACGGTGCGGACGACGCTGAGCCCCGCCCTGCAGGCGGCCGCCGAACGGCAGGTCGGCAAGCGGGACGGCGCCTCCGTGGTCGTCGTGCGCCCCTCGACCGGCGAGATCCTCGCCGCCGCCAACAGCGGGCACGGCTTCAACACCGCCTTCCAGGGCTCCCTCGCACCCGGCTCCACGATGAAGGTCATCACCTCGTCGCTGCTGATCGACAAGGGCCTGGCGGAGGCGGACAAGAAGCACCCCTGCCCCAAGACGTTCACCTACGGCGGCTGGAAGTTCCACAACGACGACGACTTCGAGATCAAGGGCGGCACGCTCAAGGCGAGCTTCGCCCGCTCCTGCAACACGGCCTTCATCAGCCAGGCGAAGAAGCTGAAGAACGACGACCTGACCAAGCAGGCGCAGCAGGTCTTCGGCCTGTCCATGAACAACTGGGCGATCGGTGTGCCCAGCTTCGACGGCTCGGTGCCGGTCCAGTCGGCGGCCCAGATGGCGGCCTCGCTGATCGGGCAGGGCGGGGTGCGCATGAACCCGCTGAACATGGCCTCCGTGGCGGCCACGGTGCGGACGGGCACCTTCCACCAGCCGTACCTGGTGTCCCCGTCCGTCGACCACCGCACCCTGGCCACCGCCTCACGCACCATGTCCGCCAAGACGCTGGCCCAGCTGCGCGAGATGATGCAGTACACGGCCGCGTACGGCACCGCCGCCCAGGCGATGTCCGGACTGGGCCCGGACTACGGCGCGAAGACCGGCTCCGCCGAGGTCGACGGGCAGAAGAAGCCCAACGGCTGGTTCACCGCCTACCGGGGCGACCTCGCCGCGGCGGGCGTGGTCCAGGCGGGCGGCCACGGCGGCGACACGGCGGGCCCGATCGTGGCGACGTTGCTGAAGACGGCGAGCTGACCGCTGCCGGAAACGGCGAGCCGACCGCCGCCGAAGACGGCGGGCCGATCGCGGCTGGAGAGGGCGAGCCCACCGCCGCCGGAGGCGGAAAGCCGACCGTCGTCCCTGCCGACGCGGCGGTCGCCGTACCGGCCCGCTCGGTCAGGTCCGTAGCGGCGGCTCGGCGGGCGGCCGTACCGGACCCGCCGCGTCAGGTCCGTACCGGCTCGACGGTGTAGGTCCGGCGCAGGAATCTGACCAGGGTCTTGGACTCGAACTGCACCACGGCAACGCCGCAGTCCGTGTGGAACTCCACGACGGCCTGGACACGTCCGCACGGCCACACCCGCACGTCACCGCTCTCGGCCGGTGCCCGCAGCCCCTTTTCCAGCAGGGCGCGGGAGAAGGTCCACTCGTACGCGCCGGGCAGGCCGACCCGTACCGACCGTGGATCGCTGTCCGGGTCGTACCGCAGCACGACGGGGACGGCCCCCGGGTCCTCTTCGTCCGTGACGATATGGGCGCGCGCGTACTGTTCGACTACAGACATCGGAACGCCCTTTCACGCAGTGTGACCTATGCGAAAGCCGTGCATCCGCTTTCCCTCCAATGTCGCACATTTCGCCGTCCGCGCTCCTCGAGCCGGCAGATCCCGCGGAACCGCCGCCCGTTTCGGCCGGACGACCGACTGGTTCTTGCACATCAGTTGCAAGAAGGTTCTAAAATCGTACGGTGCATGTACCTGACGGATTCATCGACGCCCCCACCTCCGCCGTCACCGGAGTGGTCGCCGCCGGCGCCCTCGCGGTGAGCCTGCGCGGCGCCCGCCGCGAACTCGACGAGCGCACCGCCCCGCTGGCCGGTCTGGTGGCGGCGTTCATCTTCGCCGTACAGATGCTCAACTTCCCCGTCGCGGCCGGAACAAGCGGCCACCTTCTGGGGGGCGCGCTGGCGGCGATCCTCGTCGGCCCCTTCACGGGGGTGCTGTGCGTGTCGGTGGTCCTGCTCATGCAGGGTGTGCTGTTCGCCGACGGCGGGCTGACCGCTCTCGGCGTCAACATCACCGACATGGCGATCGTCACGACGGTCGTGTCCTATGCCGTCTTCCGCGGTCTGCTCGCCGTGCTGCCCCGCAGGCGGCGCTCGGTGACCCTCGCCTCCTTCGTCGCCGCGCTGCTCTCCGTGCCGGCCGCCGCCGTCGCCTTCACCGTGATCTACGCGATCGGCGGCACCACCGACATCTCGCTCGGCAAGGTCGCGACCGCGATGATCGGCGTCCACGTGCTGATCGGCATCGGCGAGGCCGTCATCACCGCGCTCACCGTCGGCGCCGTCGTCGCCGTACGCCCGGACCTCGTGCACGGCGCGCACGGCCTGCGGCAGCGGCTCCAGCTGCGGGTGAACGGCACACTGGTCGACGCCCCCGCGGCCGAGGCGCCCACGGCTCCCGTGGCGGCGCGCACCTCCCGGCGCACACTGTGGGTGACCGGCCTCGTCACCTCCCTCGTCCTGGCCGGCTTCGTCAGCTTCTACGCCTCCGCCAACCCCGACGGCCTGGAGAAGGTCGCGCACGACAAGGGGATCGACAAGAAGGCGGAGGCGCACGCGGCCGCCGACTCCCCGCTCTCCGGCTACGGCGTCAAGGACGTCTCCGACGCCCGTCTGTCCGGCGGCCTCGCGGGCGTGATCGGCGTCGGCGTCACCGTCGTGGCGGGCAGCGCGGTGTTCTGGGCGGTGCGCCGGCGCCGCGGCGCGGACGTGTCCCCCGCCTCCACCGCGGGCCCGGGCGTCTGACATGGGAGCGGGACACGCGCACCGCCTCTACCGGCACGGCCACTCGCCCGTGCACGCCCTGCCGCCGCACACCAAGCTGGCCGCCGTCTTCCTGTTCGTGGTGATCGTGGTGTCGACCCCCCGGGAGGCGATGTGGGCGTTCGCGGTGTACGCCGTCCTGCTCGCGTTCATCGCGCACCACGCGCGCGTGCCCGCCGGCTTCCTGCTCAAGCGGCTGCTGATCGAGGTCCCGTTCGTCGCGTTCGCGGTGCTCATGCCGTTCGTGGCGGAGGGCGAGCGGGTACACGTCCTCGGGCTGTCGCTCAGTGAGAGCGGCCTGTGGGGCGCCTGGAACGTGCTGGCCAAGGGCACCCTCGGCGTCGCCGCCTCCGTGCTGCTCGCCGCCACCACCGAACTGCGCGAGCTGCTGCTCGGGCTCCAGCGGCTGAAGCTGCCGCCGCTGCTCGTGCAGATCGCCTCCTTCATGATCCGCTACGGCGACGTCATCACCGACGAGATGCGCCGGATGCGGATCGCCCGGGAGTCGCGCGGCTTCGAGGCGAAGGGCGTGCGCCACTGGGGTGTGCTCGCCAAGTCCGCCGGCGCGCTGTTCATCCGTTCCTACGAACGCGGGGAGCGCGTGCACCTGGCCATGGTCAGCCGGGGGTACGCCGGCTCGATGCCGGTCATCGACGAGGTGACCGCGTCCCGGGCGCAGTGGTCGTACGCCCTCGCGCTCCCCTGCGCCGCCCTCACCGTCTGTCTGCTGGGATGGGTCCTGTGACTACACCTGCCTCCCTGGAGGTCTCCGGCCTCGCCTTCGCCTACCCGGACGGCCACCAGGCCCTGTTCGGCGTCGACTTCCGCCTCGCCCGCGGTGAGCGGGTCGCGCTGCTCGGACCGAACGGCGCCGGCAAGACGACCCTGGTCCTGCACCTGAACGGCATCCTGGGCGGTGGCACCGGCACGGTGACCGTGGCCGGGCTGCCGGTCGGCCGGACACACATGGCCGCTGTCCGGCAGAAGGTCGGCATCGTCTTCCAGGACCCCGACGACCAGTTGTTCATGCCGACCGTGCGCGAGGACGTGGCGTTCGGCCCGGCCGCCGCCGGGCTGCGCGGCGCCGCGCTGGAGGAACGGGTGCGGCACGCCCTGGAACGGGTCGGCATGCGGGACTTCGCCGACCGTCCGCCGCATCACCTCTCCTTCGGCCAGCGCCGGCGCGTCGCCGTGGCCACCGTGCTCGCCATGGAGCCGGAGATCCTCGTCCTGGACGAGCCCTCCTCCAACCTCGACCCGGCCTCCCGCCGCGAACTCGCCGACATCCTGCGCTCGCTGGACGTGACCGTCCTCATGGTCACCCACGATCTGCCGTACGCCCTGGAGCTGTGCCCACGCGCCATGATCCTCAGCGACGGCGTGATCGCGGCGGACGGCCCGACCGGCGAACTGCTCTCCGACGACGGGCTGATGCGCGCGCACCGCCTGGAGCTGCCCTTCGGCTTCGATCCGCGCACGGTGGCCCCCGCACCGGGCCGCGCGTGACACAGCGCCCCGCACTCACCGGGGCACCGCCGGGCGGCGCTGAGAGACACCTCACGTCCGGCCGCCGTCCGGCGAGGAATCGCAGGCGCGGGGCCGCTGTTGCACGCACTGTCGCAGGTGATCGGAAGGGACGGCGGGCGTGGACGTGAACGGCACTGTGGCCGAGGGCTTCGAGCCGGTCAGGGAGGCGTTCGCGGCGAACTTCGCCCTGCTCGGCGAACGCGGTGCGGCCGTCGCCGCGTACCGCGACGGACACCGGGTCGTGAACCTGTGGGCGGGCACCAGGGACGTGGACGGCGACGCCCCCTGGGAGCCCGGCACCGCGCAGATCGTGCGCTCCGCGACCAAGGGCGTCGCGGCCGCCGCGCTGCTGCTCCTGCACCAGCGCGGCGAACTGGACCTGGACGCCCCGGTCGGCACGTACTGGCCGGAGTACAAGGCGGCCGGCAAGGAGCACACGCGCGTACGGCATCTGCTCGCGCACCGCGCCGGCGTGCCGGTGCTCGACCGCCCGCTGACCCCGCGGGAGGCCGCCGACCCCGACCTCGGTGCGGCGGCCGTGGCCCGGCAGGCGCCGGCCTGGGAGCCGGGCACCGACCACGGCTACCACGCCCAGACCTTCAGCTGGCTCACCGGCGAACTGGTCCGGCGCGTCACCGGCCGCCCGGTGGGCGAGTGGATCGCTGAGGAGATCGCCGGGCCCGTCGGCGCCGACCTGTGGCTGGGTCTGCCCGCGTCGCACACCGCGCGCGTGGGAC
This sequence comes from Streptomyces sp. NPDC096012, assembly GCF_040426375.1. Classification (NCBI taxonomy): domain Bacteria; kingdom Bacillati; phylum Actinomycetota; class Actinomycetes; order Kitasatosporales; family Streptomycetaceae; genus Streptomyces; species Streptomyces sp. NPDC096012. The sequence goes on along the minus strand of NZ_JBEOTD010000001.1, from coordinate 450,012 downwards.
GCGTCGGCCCCGTCGAGGCGCCCGAGGCCGCGGGCGGCCTGCGGACCCGCCCCAAGCGGGCCGTCGCCGAGGCCTACGCCGACCCGGACTCCCTGACGCGCCGCGCGTTCGCCGCGATCACACCGCTGCCGGACGAGAACGACCCCGCCTACCGCGCCGCCGCCCTGCCCGCCTCCAACGGCATCGCCACCGCCGACGGCCTGGCCCGCTTCTACGCCTCGCTGATCGGCGAGGTGGACGGCGGAACGCGCCTGTTCGCCCCGGCGACGACGGAGCTGGCCCGCACCGAGCAGTCCGCCGGGGCCGACCGGGTCCTCGTGGTCGGCACCCGCTTCGGCCTCGGTCACATGCTGCACGGCAGCGCCTCCCCGCTGCTCTCCCCCACCTCCTTCGGCCACCCCGGCCGCGGCGGCGCGCTCGCCTTCGCCGACCCGGAGACGGGCGTCTCCTTCGGCTACGTCACCAACGGCTTCCGCAAGGGCGTGACGGCGGACCCGAGGGCCCAGGCACTGGTACGAGCGCTGCGCACGGCACTCGCCTAGGAACGGGCGCGGTCCCGCCTGGGCGCGGTCAAGCGCGGCGCGGTTAGGCACGGCGCGGTCGAGCGCGGCCCGGTTAGACACGGGGCGCGGTCAAGCGCGGGCGCGGTCCCGCCTGGCCGCGGTCCCGCCTGGGCGCGGGCGCGGTCGAGCGCGGCCCGGTTGGGCACGGGCGCGGTCAAGCGCGGGCACGGTCCCGCCTGGGCGCGGGCACGGTCAAGCGCGGGCACGGGCACGGTCCCGCCTGGGCGCGGGCACGGTCAAGCGCGGGCACGGGCGCGGTCGAGCGCGTGGGCGGTGTGGCCGCGCCGTTCGCGGGGCGCGCCGTCCCGGAGGCCGGCGCGGCCCCGCCTCTCGCGTCACGCGTGGATGGGGTGCGAGGTCCGGCCGGAATCCGCGTCGATCTCCTCGTGCGCCTTGGTCAGCAGTTGCATGGCCAGTTCGTTGAGCGCGCGGGCGCCGGCGATCTCCTCGCCGACCCGGGGCTGGTTGGAGTCGACGCGGTGCCGGCTGGCGCGGCCGTGCGCCCGTACCTCGGAGCCGTCGGGCAGACGGACCATCGCCACCGCGCGCGTGTGCTGATCGTCGTCCTCCGTGAACTCCAGCTCGACGTGCCATCCCACAACGGTGTGCATCATGTCGACCACCTCCGGAAAACCACTGCTTCCAGGGTGCGCCGGTCGGCCCCGCCCGTCATGTCGGTGCCCGGAACCTGCGTGCCGGTACCCGGGCAACCGCCGCGTGAGGTGAGCGGCCGGTCCTCACCCGACGCCCGAGGTGGCGGCCCGTCCGCACCCGACGCCCGAGGTGAACGGCCCCACCCCAACCGCCGCGAGAGGCGGGCGGCCCGCTCCTCAGCCGTCGAAGCTGGCGAAGTACGCCGCGGCCATGTCCTCGTCCGCGTGGCCCTGGGCGGCGGCACGGGCGAGCCGCTCGGCGGTCGCCCTGGCGACGTCCAGCCGTAGGCCCTGCCGTTCGCCGGCCTGGACGATGAGCTGGGCGTCCTTCTCCGCGGTGGCCACCGCGAACGACGCCGGGGAGAACTTGTTCTCCAGGATCACCGCGGCCTTGGCACGCAGGTAGCCCATGTCGAGCGGGCCGCCTTCGATCAGGTCGAAGAACTGCTGCGGGTCGACGTCCAGGCCCTTCGCCAGGGCCAGTACCTCACCGGTCGCGGCGGTGACCGCCAGGACCCAGCTGTTGGCGACCAGCTTGAGCCGGCTGGCACTGCCCGCGCCCCCGTCGTCCCCGGTCCACACGGTCTTGGCCCCGATCGCGTCGAAGACGGGTTCGACGGTGGCCCGGCCCTCCTGCGGCCCTGCGGCCAGCACGGTCAGCCGGCCGGCCTCGGCGGGCTCGCGCGTGCCGAGGACGGGGGCGTCGTAGAAGACGAGCCCGTGCTCGCGGGCGAACGCGGCCAGCTCCGTGATCAGGTCCACCCCGACGGTGGTGCACTGCGTCCAGGCCGCGCCGGAACGCAGGCCCGGGGCCGCCTCGCGCATGACGTCCAGGACGGTGTTGCCGTCGTACAGCATGGTCAGGACCACGTCGGAGCCCTCGACGGCCTCGGCGGGCGTGTCGGTGATCCGGGCTCCTTCGGCGGCCAGCGGCTCGGCCTTCTCGCGGGTGCGGTTCCAGGCGCGGACGTCGAGCCCGGCGCGGCAGAGGTTGCGGGCCATCGCGGCCCCCATGATGCCCGTGCCCAGGACGCTGACGGTCGGCTTCTCGGTCATTGACGGCTCCCTGTCGTGCGGTTCCTGCCTCGTGCCCCGAGGTCATCTTCGTACGGATGCGCCCGGGGAACGGCTTCACCGCGCTCCTTTCCGCCGCCCGCGCGCACAATCCGCCGAGCCGGGCCCTGGACGGGGCACCCGCCGAGCCGGAACCGGGACACGTCGCTCCGCCGACCCGGAACCGGGACGCCGCCCCGCCCCGCTTCCCGCGGCACCCGGCGCGGCCCCCACGTCCCAGGGCGGCCACCGATAAGCGGCGGCGGGAACGGCCCCGCACGCAGATCACCGGGGTGTGGCCGCGGTGGGACCAGGTGCGGGTGGTCGGCGGCGTCATCGAGAATCCGGCCTCGTCGTCGAAGACGAGCGGATCGTGTCCATCAGGCGAGGCGCGGCCAGACCAGAACCCCCGCTCGATCCCGATGATCGACAGTTCGGGGCCCCGCCACCGCCAGGCAGCAGGGCCCCGGACCCATGCGTGGGAGTCACGCGGTCAGGCCGAATTCAAACCGGCTCCGGGCGTCTCCTCTTGTGCCGCTGGGCCCCGACCGATGGTCATCGACCAACGCACGACTGACGGTGCCTCGACGGATACGACCCCGCTGCGTTCCACTCCCGTCACTGCCACCTGGTTGTACGTGGTATTCACCTCGTTGGCGACGCACTCCAACGGGAAGGAGACATGGACGGACTGCACCGCAACCTTGATCTTCCCCGTGCCCTGACAACGCACCGCGACGATGAGCGCGTCGCTCTTCTTGCCCTTGCTGAACGCGATATGGGCATTCCCGTTGGTCACATTCTGGCGGCCGGCGAGCGTTTCGCCGTCATCCAGCTCCGGCAGTTTCTTCACGGGGGGCTGCGTGGCGCTGGGGGTAGCGGGGATCGTCGCCGAGCCCGACGCGGAGGAGCGCGCGGACTGCGTAGGCTGCTTGGCGTAGGAGTGATCCGACGAGCAGGCAGAGACCGGAAGGAGCACAGCGACGCACGCGATGCTCAGCCCTGCAAGGGTTCGGCGAGACATGTCATGACTCCCAGATGGCCCAGCCGACGCGATGCGGCGTGTAGATCGTCACGTTCTTCTTGCCGCCCTTGCCGCAGTTCACGTACGTGTACTGGCTGTACCCGTAGCTCTTCAACCGGTAGACACCGTAGCTGGCGTACGTGGTCTTGTGCGGTGGAGTGTCCGCGCTGATGGAGTTGCCGTCGTGGCGCAGAGCGGCCAATGATTGGTCCGCAACTGACGAGATCATGTCAGCGCGTTCGGGCGGACTCCCAGCTTCCGGCACGTTTCCTGAGCAAGAACTGAGGTAGGCGACGTGGACGACGGCCGAGGTCAGCAGGTGCGGCCACGCGGGCCCGGCCGGGAACGCCGTGAACGGCAGCGCCGCGAGCCCGATGAGCACCCCGCCGCCGGAGATCAGCGTGAAGCCGGTCAGCTTGGCGGTGATCCGGTGGGCGATGGCGTTCCAGCCGGCGTGGGTGACGGCGGCCGGCAGGACCGCCGAGGCGACGAGCGGGGTCACGCGGTCCGCTCGCGCACGTCCACCAGTGCGGCGCCCGCGTGGGCGACGAGTTCGCGCGGCGCGATCGGGAAGACGGTGTACGGCGTGCCGGCCGCCGCCCACACCACGTCGTGCGCGAGCAGCGAGCGGTCGGCGAGGTCGACGGGCGCTCACCCGTCGACCGCGGCGAACAGGGCCTGAAACGCTCCGGTATGACGGATGGTTACGGGATCCCGCCCCGCCCGAACCGCCGCTCATGAGCGCGCACCTGTCTGCGCAGCTCCTTGCGCTGCCGCCAAGCACGCTTCGGCCCGAGGAGGACCGCCGCTCTGGGAATGCGTTTTTCGGGGTGGGCGAGTCAGTGCCGTCTCCCGGGATCTCAGCGCCGCTCACCAGGGCACGGGCGTTCCGTCCCAGGAGAAGAAGCCACCGGTGGGGCCGTCGTCCGGCAGCAGGGCCAGGCGGGCGGCTCCCCGGGCGGCCTCGGCCGGGTCGTCGCCGGCAGCGGCGGCCAGGGGGTTGAGGTCGGTGGCCCGCAGGCCGGGGGCGAGCGCGTTGACCTTGAATCCGTCCTCGGCCAGCGTCTGGGCGTAAAGGACGGTGAGGGCGTTGAGGGCGGCCTTGGACGACCGGTAGGCGGCGGCGCCACCGCTTCCCGGGGTGAACTGGGGGTTGGGGTTCGTGCTCCAGGTCAGCGATGCGGTGCCGCTGGAGATGTTGACGATGCGCGGATGCGGGGACCGGCGCAGGGCGGGCAGGAAGGCATTGGTCACCGCCACCACCCCGAAGACGTTGGTCTCGTATGTGCGCCGGAACTCCTCGACGCTCGTGTCGGCCGGCGGGGCGAGTGACGGTGAGATCCCGGCGTTGTTGACCAGCACGTCCAGACGGTCCACCTGGGTCGCGGCCCGTGCGATGCCGTCAAGATCCGTCACGTCGAGGACCAGCGGACGGGCGCCTGCGCCGATCTCCTCGACGGCTCGCTGTCCGAGCCCGCGGTCGCGAGAGCCCACGTACACGGTGAGGCCCTCGGCGGCGAGGAGCCGGGCGATGTGCTTGCCGATGCCCTTGTTGGCACCGGTGACAAGAGCTGTGCGATCGTTCATGGCAGCTACCGTTCCCTGGCTGTGGGCGCCCTGCCAGGGACAACCTGTACCAGGCAGTGGGAGGAAGCGGCATGGCACGGCAGGAGCTGGCCCGCTTCCTGCGGGACCGCCGGGCGGCCCTGCGTCCGCACGAGATCGGCCTGACGGCGACGGGCACCGATCGCCGGACACCGGGCCTGCGCCGCGAAGAGGTGGCGGAGCTCGCCCACATGTCGGTCGACTACTACACGCGGCTGGAGCAGGCCCGGGGCCCGCGGCCGTCCACCCGGATCCTGGACGCGTTGTGCCAGGCACTACGGCTCACGCCGGCCGAGCGCAGCCACCTGTTCCGCCTGGCGGGATCGAGCGCGCCGCCCGGCATCACCGCCGTGCGGTGGGTACGCCCGCACGTGGCACGGATGCTGGAGCGGTTGCCGGAGACCGGTGCCGTCGTCACTGACGCGGCGTACGGCGTCGTCGCCTGGAACCCCCTGGCCCAGGCACTGCTCGGCGGCGATCTCGGAGGCGGGGGGACGAACCTGGCCCGGCGCCGCTTCCTCGGCCAGGGGCGGATGTACGAGAGCTCCAGCGCCGAGGAGTTCGGGCACATCGTGGTGGCGCGGCTGCGACGGGCCGCCGACCGCTACCCGCATGACCCGCAGCTGACCGCTCTGCTGGCCGAACTGCACACCGGCAGCGAGGAGTTCCGACAGATATGGCAGACGCGCCCGGTCCACGCCCCCGGGCACCGCACCAAGATCCTCGATCACCCGACCGGCACGCTGCGGTTGAACTGTGACGTCCTGCTCGTGCCCGAGGATGACCAGGAAGTCGTCCTGATCACGGCCGACCCCGGATCACCTGCCGCGCGGACCCTGCACAGGCTGGCCAGGCAGGCGACCTGACACACGGGACTGGCACAGGTCTCGCCAGTGGTTGCAGAGCGTCGCACCTACATGATCACTGGGGCCTGCGCCCCCCTGCTTACCACGCCGCCTGTCTGCGCAGGCTCTTACGGGACACGGCCGGGCCGGGTGCGGCGACCCATGCGAACCGCTCACCGGCCCGCCGACGGGGGTGCCGAACGACCGGGGTCCGGACGACCGCGGTACCGGGGTACCGGACGACCGGGGTACCGGACGACCGGGGTACGACGACGGGGCCTTGCCGCTCCGCCCGTTGGCGTGGCACGAGAGGAGCCGGTGAGGGTGCGGCCCCGTCCCCACGGGCACCCTCACCGGCCGTTCGGTCGCCGGAGGCGGTACGTCAGGCGCGTACCAGCTCCCGCTCCCCGTCGGGGTCGGCGTCCCTGCGTTCCTCCGCCGTGCGCAGGCCCTCGCCCTCGACGTCGACGTTGGGCAGCGCGCGGTCCAGCCACTTCGGCAGCCACCAGGCCCGCTTGCCGAGCAGGGCGAGCACGGCCGGCACGATGGCCATGCGGACGAGGAACGCGTCGAAGAAGACGGCGACGGCGAGGCCGAAGCCGATCATCTTGACCATCGACTCGCTGGAGCCGATGAAGCCGGAGAAGACGGCGATCATGATGACGGCGGCGGCCGTCACGACCCGGGCGCCGTGCCTGAAGCCCGTCACCACCGCCTGCTGGGGCTTCTCACCGTGGACGTACGCCTCCCGCATCCGGGTCACGAGGAACACCTCGTAGTCCATCGCGAGACCGAAGACGACGCCCACCATGAAGATCGGCATCATGGACATGACCGGGCCGGTCTGCTCGACGTTCATCAGGCCGGACAGCCAGCCCCACTGGAAGACCGCGACCACGGCGCCGAGGGCCGCCAGCACGCTGAGCAGGAAGCCGAGGGCCGCCTTCAGCGGGACGAGGATCGAGCGGAAGACCACGATGAGCAGCAGGAAGGCGAGGCCGACGACCAGGGCCAGGTAGGGCAGCAGGGCGTCGTTCAGCTTCTGCGAGACGTCGATGTTCATCGCCGTCGAACCGGTGACCAGGACCGTGGAGTCGGTCTCCCGTGCGATGTCCGTGCCCTTGTCGCGGATGGCGTGCACCAGGTTCTCGGTCGTCGCCGAGGACGGCTTGGACCCCGGGACGACGGTGATCGTCGCGGTGTCGCCGGCCTTGTTGGATGCGGCCGGGGTGACCGTGACGACGTCCTTCAGGCCCTTGATCTCGTCGCCGACCCTGGCGAAGGCCGCCTTCGCGTCGTCGCTGCCCTTGGCGTCGACGACGACCATGAGCGGACCGTTGAAGCCGGGTCCGAAGCCCTCGGAGAGGAGGTCGTAGGCGCGGCGCTGGGTGGTCGAGGCCGGCTGGGAGCCGTCGTCGGGAAGGCCGAGTTCGAGGGAGGCGGCCGGGATCGCCGCCGCGCCGAGGCCGATCACGCCGAGCAGGAGTACGGCGACGGGGCGCCGGACGACGAAGCCGGCCCAGCGGGTGCCCATGTTGGGCCGGCCCGGCTTCCCGGCCGTACGGCCGCCGCCGAGCAGCTTGCTCTTCTCACCGGCCGGCTTGATCCTGCGGCCCGCGTAGCCGAGCAGCGCCGGGATCAGGGTGAGGGCGATGAGGACCGCGATGGCGACGGTGCCCGCGGCGGCGACCCCCATCTTCGTGAGCATCGGGATGTTGACGACGGACAGGCCGACCAGCGCGATGACGACGGTCAGGCCCGCGAAGACGACCGCCGAGCCCGCCGTACCGACGGCACGTCCGGCCGCCTCCTCGCGTTCGCGGCCCTCGGCGAGTTCCGCGCGGTAGCGGGAGACGATGAACAGGGCGTAGTCGATGCCGACCGCGAGGCCGATCATCGAGGCCAGGGTGGAGGTGGTGGTGCCCAGGTCCAGGGCGGCGGCGAGCGCGGTGATGGTGGAGACGCCGATGCCGACGCCGATGATCGCGGTCAGCAGCGGGAGTCCGGCCGCGAGCAGCGAACCGAAGGTGATGACGAGGACGACCGCGGCGATCGCGATGCCGATGACCTCGCTGGAGCCGGTCTCGGGGGTCGTGGTGAGCGCGTCACCGCCGATCTCGACGGTGAGTCCCGCGTCCCGCGCCTGTCGCGCGGCCGCCTTCAGCGCGTCGCGCGAGGAGTCCTCCAGCTCCATGCCGGAGACCTTGTACTTCACCGAGGCGTAGGCGATCGAGCCGTTCTTGCTGACGGCGTGCCCCTCGTAGGGGTCGGCGACGGAGGTGACCTGGGAGTCGCCCTTCAGCTTGGCGACGGTCTTCTGCACGGTCGCCTTGTTGACGGCGTCCGTCATCTTCTCGCCGCTCGGGGCCTTGAAGACGACCCGGGCGGTCGCGCCGTCGGCGCTCATCCCGGGAAAGCGCTGTTCCAGCAGGTCGAAGGCCTTCTGGGCCTCGGTGCCCGGTATGGAGAAGGACGTGTTGCCGGCGGCGGGCGCGGAGGCCGCGCCCACCCCGGCGAGGGTCAGGAGCGCGACCCATAGGAGGGCGGCGAAGTGGCGGCGCCGGAAGGCGAGCCGGCCGAGTCTGTAGAGGAACGTGGCCACGGAGGCGTACTCCCGGTCAGGTCGTGGGTTCGGCTGGGCAGGGGCGATCAGCCCGACGACGTGAGCGGTGACGTCAGTGGTGGGCTTGCTGGGGAGGGGGATCGGTGCCTGTTCCGGTGGGGCCGGTCCTGGGTGGCCGGCCCGGCGGACAGGTGGATCAGTCGGTGGGGACGCCGAGGGCGGGGAGGACGACGGCGTCGATGTACGAAAGGAGGAAGGCCTGCGTCGGCGGCTGCTCGTCGAGCATCGTGCGGGCGGCGAACCCACCGATCATCATGTGCATCACGAACTCGACGGCGGGGTTGTCCGCACGGACCTCGCCCCGGTCGACGGCTCGTTGCAGCACGCGGCGGAACTCCGCCATCTCCGGCTCGATGAGGTGCTCCCGGAACGCCCGCAGGAGGTCCGGGCTGGAGTGGGTCGCCATGGCCAGGCTCCGCATCAGCGCGGAGTTCTGCTCCATCTCGCAGTCGTCCGCACGCAGCGTGAGCGCGTGCAGATCGCCTCTGAGCGACCCGGTGTCGACCTCGTCGGCGCGGGTGCCCGGCTTGCTGTGCCGCACCGCCTTCGCCACCAGCTCGGCCTTGCCGCCCCACTGGCGGTAGAGCGTGGCCTTGCTGGAACGGGTGCGGGCGGCAACGGCGTCCATGGTGAGGGCGTCGTAGCCGACTTCCCGGAGCAGTTCGAGCACGGCCGCGTACAACTCGGCCTCACGCTCGGGCGTGATCCGACTGCGACGCGCCGTTGCGACGACTTCGGTCATGCCAGTCACCTTCCCGCTCCGGAGCCTTCCGCTTCCTCCACTGCAGAAGATACTCCGCGAGACAGCGAAACGAAACTGTTTCGTACGTGTGGTGGGTCACGCCTGTCGGGTTTCCGTAAGGGAGCGGGCCGTGTGCCGGTTTCGTGCGGCGCGAGGGCGGCGAAGTCCCGGTTCTCCACAAGTTGCTGGGGCCCTTCGCCCGGAAAAGCATGGGGAGGTGAGCTATCTGCGCCTTCCCCACCTCATTGACGACCTGCTGTGCTTCGTCTCCGAGGACGACCTCTGGCTGGCCCCCCTCGACGCCCCCGGCCGCGCCTGGCGGCTCACGGCGGACCGCACGAAGACCGGGCACCCCCGCTTCTCACCCGACGGCCGCCGGATCGCGTACACCACCTGGCGCAGCCTCGTTCCCGAGATCCACCTCGTCGGCGTCGACGGCGGCCTCTCGCGGCAGCTGACGTACTGGGGCAGCGCCGACACCCAGGTCTGCGGCTGGACCCCGGAGGGCGACATCCTGGCCGTCGCCTCCCACGGAGAGCCCTTCTCGTACTTCACCTGGGCCTACAAGGTCCCCACCGACGGTGACCCGGGCGGGCGGCTGCCCTGGGGCCCGGTCGCCGACCTGCAGGTCGCCGACCTCGACGGCGAGCGCAGGACCCTGCTCCTCACCGGCACCCCGCCGCACGAACCGGCCTCCTGGAAGCGCTACCGCGGCGGTGCCATGGGCCGCCTCTGGCTGCACGGCCGGCGCCTCCTGCCGGACATCGGCGGCCACCTGGCCTGCCCCATGTTCGTCGCCGGCCGGATCGCCTTCCTCTCCGACCACGAAGGCGTCGGCAACCTGTACTCCTGCGCCCAGGACGGTACCGATCTGCGCCGGCACACCGACCACGACGCCTTCTACGCCCGGAACGCCTCCACCGACGGCAGCCGCGTGGTCTACCAGTGCGCGGGCGACCTGTGGCTGGTGGACGACTTCTCCCCGACCGGTGCACCGCGCCGGCTCGACGTCCGGCTCGCCGGCCCCGCCACCGGCCGCCGCAGGTACCAGGTGCCCGCCGCGCAGAACGTGGACGGCATCTCCGTGGACGAGACGGGCCGGGCCAGCGCCGTCGTCGTACGCGGCAGCCTGTACTGGCTCACCCACCGCGACGGGCCGGCCCGCACGATCACCGACACGCCCGGTGTCCGGGTGCGGCTGCCGGAGATGCTGGGCTCGACCGGGCAGGTCGCCTACGTGACGGACGCCGAGGGCGAGGACGCCGTGGAGATCGCCCAGCTCCCGCGCGCGACCGGCGACCGCGCGCCGCGCCGGATGGCCTCGGGCCGGCTGGGACGGGTCCTGGAGATGGTGTCCGACCCGCTCGGCGAACGGCTGGCCATCGCCTCGCACGACGGCCGCCTGCTGCTGCTCGACGTGACGGACCCCTCGGACGACGAGGTCCTGGCCGTCACCGAGGACGCCGCGGATGCCGGTTCGGAGGGGCCCGTGGAGGGGGACGGGGACGACGACGGAGAGACCGGGAGCAGCGGCGAGGCCGGGAGCACGGGGGCCGCCGGGGACACGGGGAGGGGCGAGCCCGGGAGCACGGGGGCCACCGGGGACACGGGGAGCGGCGAGGCCAGGAGCACGGGGGCCACCGGGGACACGGGGAGCGGCGAGGCCAGGAGCACAGGGGCCGCCGGGGACACGGGGAGCGGCGAGGCCGCCGAAGAGGCGGCCGACTCGGCGGCCGGATCGGCACCGGGCGACCCGGCGGCGAACGGACCGGCGGCGAGCGGCGGCTCAGGGCATGGCGACGGCAACGGCAACACCGGCACCGGCACCGGCACCGGCAACGGCAACGGCAACGGCAACGGCAACGGCAACGGCGACCGCGTGACCGAGTTGATCCACTCCGTCAACGGCCCCGTCCGCGACCTCGCCTTCTCCCCCGACGGCTCATGGCTCACCTGGTCGCACCCGGGCATCGGCCGCTCGCTGCGCCAGATCAAGCTGGCGCGCACCAAGGACCGGCTGATCGTGGACGTCACGAACGGCCGTTTCGAGGACGAGAACCCCGTCTTCACCCGCGACGGCCGCTACCTCGCCTTCCTCTCCTGGCGCGGCTTCGACCCGGTGTACGACGTCCACACCGGCGACCTGTCCTTCCCGCTCGGCTGCCGCCCCTACCTCGTCCCGCTGTCCTCGGCCACCCCCTCCCCCTTCGCCCTGAACCCGGAGGGGCGCCCCGCGGCCGGCGGTCTCGATCCGGTCGAGGACGAGGAGCGGGGCGAGGGCGGCATGGTGATCGTCGAGGTGGAGGGCCTGGAGAGCCGGGTCACGCCGTTCCCGGTCATCGCCTCCAAGTACTCCGCGCTGCACCCGGTCGCGGGCGGCGGCCTGGTCTGGCTGCGCTGGCCGATCTCCGGCGCGCTCGGCGAGACCTTCGCCAGCCCGGACGACACCACCGGGCGTCCCACTCTCGAACACTTCAACATCAGCAAGGCCAAGAAGTCCGAACTCGTCGGCCACCTGGACTGGTTCGCGGTCAGCGGCGACGGCACCCGGCTGGTCGTGGTCGACGAGGGCGAGCTGCGGGCCGTGCCCTCGACCGAGATCGGTGACGGCGACACCACCGTCTGGATCGACCTGCGCCGCATCCTGCACCAGGTCGACCCGCCCGCCGAATGGCGCCAGTCCTACGAGGAGGCCGGGCGTCTCGTCCCCGCCTACTTCTGGGACCCGGGCATGTGCGGCATCGACTGGGACGGGGTGCTCCGCCAGTACCGGCCCCTGGTGGAACGGGTGGCCTCCCCGGACGAGTTCGCCGACCTGCTGCGCGAGGTCCTGGGCGAGCTGGGCACCTCCCACGCCTACGTCGCCGCCGCCCGCCGCAACGAGGGGCCGGCCCACTACCAGCGCTGGCAGGGCCTCCTCGGCGCCAACCTCGTCCGCCGCGACGGCCACTGGATGGTCAAGCGCATCCTGCCCGGCGACTCCTCCGACTCCAAGGCCCGTTCGCCGCTGGCCGGCACGGGCATCCGCGAGGGCGCCGTGCTCACCCACGTGGACGGCCGCCCGGTCGACCCGGTCACCGGCCCCTACCCGCTGCTCGCCGGCGCGGGCGGTACGACCGTGGAGCTGACGTTCACCCCCCCGGAGGGCGAGGCGGGGCGCCCCCGGCGCGTCGCCGTCGTCCCGCTCATCGACGAGCGCCCCCTGCGCTACCAGGACTGGGTGGCCAAACGCCGTGAGGTCGTCCGGGAGTTGAGCGGCGGCAAGTGCGGCTATCTGCACATCCCCGACATGGGCGGCTCCGGCTGGGCCCAGTTCAACCGCGACCTGCGCATGGAGGTGTCCCGGCCCGCGCTGATCGTGGACGTGCGCGGCAACGCGGGCGGCCACATCAGCGAACTCGTCATCGAGAAGCTGACCCGCAAGATCATCGGCTGGGACCTGACCCGGAACGCGCAACCGGTGTCGTACACCTCCAACGCCCCCCGTGGCCCGGTGGTCGGCCTCGCCGACGAGGCGACCTCGTCGGACGGCGACATGATCACCGCGGCCTTCAAGCTGCTGAAGCTCGGCCCGGTCGTCGGCCAGCGCACCTGGGGCGGCGTGGTCGGCATGACCGGCCGCCATCGCCTGGGCGACGGCACGGTCATCACGGTGCCCATGAACGCGGCCTGGTTCGAGGCCTACGGCTGGTCCGTGGAGAACCACGGTGTCGAGCCCGACCTGGAGGTGCTGCGCACCCCCCTCGACTGGGCCGAGGGCCGCCACGCCCAGCTCGACGACGCGGTCAAGCTCGCCCTGGACCTCCTGGAGACCCACCCGGCGGCGGTTCCGCCCGACTACACGGACGTCCCCGACCGCTCGCGCCCCAAGCTGCCGCCGCGGCGGCGCTGAGCTCGGTGACGGTGGGCCCGGCCACGCCCGCGAACGCGGCGAGGGCGGGCGCGAAGTCCGGTACGGACGACGGCGGTCGGGAGGGAAGACGCCGACCGCGCACGGAGGCGGAGCGGGGAGGGACGGGGAGGTACGGAGCGGGTCGCCGGGGACCGGGCCGGCCCCGGACACGCACGCAGGGCGCCCTCCCTGAGGAAGGGCGCCCACGTGATCCGGCCAAGGCCGAGCAGCGTGACTAGGCGTCGTAGTCCCGGTCGAAGTGCTCGCCCATCTCGCGCTCCGGGTCCTCGATGTCGCGCATGTTCTGGCGGCCGTGCTCGGTCTGCGGCTGCTGGCCACCACGCTGCGGCTGCTGGCCACCGCGCTGCGGCTGCTGCGGCTGCTGCTTGCCACGCTGGCCGGCACGCTCACGCGCCTGACCGACCTTGTCCTTGGCCCGGTCCTGCATCTCGCCGGCCTTGTCCTGGAACTGGTCCTTCATACCCATGTGGGTTCACTCCTGTGGTGAGTGAGGGTGGGGAGTCGGCCCCTTGGTGGGGCCTCGACCAGATTCACACGGAGGAACACGGAGCGCATGTGGATCAGTTACGGTGCGTAGCACGCGCCGCCTCGTCGGCCTCCCCACCTGCGCCGACGAGTCCGGAGCGCATCCCCTGCAGGCGGGGCGCGAACCGCTTCATCTCGCGCTGGCCGACCGTGCCGATGAGCGCCGGGAGGTATCCGCGCACGCCCTGCATGCCGCGCAGCCACCACTGCCCGTAGACATGCGCCGAGCGCCGCTCGATCCCGGCGACGAGCCGGTCCACCGCGGGCCCCAGCGGGTAGGTCTTGTTCGACGGCCAGGGCAGCCGTTGGCGCAGTTCCCGCATGACGTCGTCCTGGTCGGCGCCGCGCACCATGTCGGTGTCGGTCCAGGACAGGTACGCGACACCGACGCGCACGCCCTGGTAGCCGACCTCGGCGCGCAGGCTGTGCGCGTACGCCTCCACACCCGACTTGGACGCGCAGTACGCCGACATCATCGGCGCCGGTGTGATGGCGGCGAGCGAGGCTATCTGCAGCAGGTAGCCGCGGCTCTCGACGAGCACCGGCAGGAACGCGCGCGCGGTCACCGCGGAACCGATCAGGTTCACCTCGATCACGCGCCGCCACGCCTGCGGGTCGGAGTCGGCGAACGGACCGCCGGTCGCCACACCGGCGTTGGCGACCACGATGTCGACCTTCCCGAACCGCGCCTTCACCTCCTCGGCCACCCGGGCCATCGCCTCGTGGTCGGTGACGTCGGCGTACCAGTGCGCGCTCTCGCTGTGCAGCCGCCCGGAGACCTCCTTGAGCGCTTCCTCCTCCAGCCCGACCAGCGCCACCTTCGCGCCGCGCGCGGAGAGTTTGCGGGCCAGCAGTTCGCCGACTCCGCGGGCCGCTCCGGTGACGACCGCGACCTGTCCTTCGAGGCTGACCGTGCTCATGCGCCCTCCTTGATCTGCGCCGGGGTGGAACCCTGCTCGGGGCCGGCCCCCGTGACGTATGCGGTGACGAGCTCCCGGATCCGGCGGGTCACCGGCTCGGGGGCCTCGATCGGGGTCATGTGCCCGACGCCGGGCAGCTCGGTGAGGCCGACGCACCGGGGCAGGGCGGCGACGAGCGCGTGGGCGTGCACAGGAGGCGTGAGCCGGTCGGACGTGCCGTGCACCACCGCGGTCGGCACGGTCAACTCCCGTACGCCGTGGTCGAGATCGAGCGCCTCGAGGACGGCCGCCCAGGAGTGGCGCACGGCGCGCGGGCAGGCGTGCACGATGCGGGCGCACGCCTCCACCATGTGCGGAGCCGAACCGGCGCCCATCGTCGCGTACTTGAGGATGCTCTTCGCGACCGGCGTGACCGGCCCGAGCGGGGCACGCGAGCCGAGAATGCGCCCGGTGATCCAGGTGCGTACGCGTCCGGCGCGGAGCGGCAGCACGCGCGACTGCGCCACCAGCCGCGAGCTTCCCGTGCTGCACAGCAGGACGGCCGCGGCGTGTTCCCGCACACGCGGGCGGCCTGCGGCCGCCATGACGGTCATGCCGCCCATGGAGTGGCCGACGATCAGGGCCTTCTCCCCGCGTCCGAGCGTCTCGGCGAGCACCGCTTCGAGATCGTCCGCCAGCGCGTCGGTGGTGCACGCCGGGCTCGCGGGACTGCGCCCGTGTCCCCTCTGGTCGTAGGTGATCACCCGGTGGTCGGCCGCCAGGTCCCGTATCTGCGCCGCCCAGAAGGCGGTCGAGCACGTCCAGCCGTGGGAGAGGACGACGGCGGGCGCGTCGTCGGGCCCGTGCACCTCGACGTGCAGCCGGGCGCCGTCGGCGGAGACGACGGTGAGCCGGCGGGAGGGGACGGGCGGGGCGTACGGGCCGGAGGCCACGGAGGCGGACCGGCTCATGCGGCGCTCCCGCTCTGCGCGGCGCCGCCGGTGCGGACGGGCGCGCCCGCGTCCTTCACGCCGGGCTTGCGGACGACCTCGTACTCCGCCAGGTCCACCCGCCGGGTCGCACGCCGGAACTCGGTCGTCGTACCGGGCCAGATGGTGGTGTTGCGGCCGCTCGCGTCCAGGTACCAGCTGGTGCAGCCGCCGGTGTTCCACACGGTCCGCTTCATGCGTTCCTGCACCTTGTGGTTCCAGGCCGCGACGGCGGCGGGCCGGGCGTCGAGCGCGGTGCGGCCGCCGAGGACGTCGAGCTGGCGCAGGTAGTCGGCCATGTAGTTCAGCTGGGACTCGATCATGAGGATCATGGAGGAGTTCCCGAGGCCGGTGTTGGGCCCGATGATCGTCATCCAGTTCGGGAAGCCGGGCGCGCTGGCGCCGCGCAGCGCCTGCATGCCGCCCTTCCAGGTCTCCGCGAGCGTGACGCCCTCCGCGCCGACCACGCGCTCGGCGATGGGCATGTCCGTGACGTGGAAGCCCGTGCCGAAGATGATCACGTCGGCCTCGGTCCGCGTGCCGTCGGCCGCGACGAGCGTGGACCCGCGGATCTCGCTGAGCCCGCTGGCGACGACGTCCACGTTGGGCCGCGCGAGCGCCGGGTAGTACTCGCTGGACAGCAGGATCCGCTTGCAGCCGATGCGGTAGTCCGGGGTGAGCTTGGCGCGCAGGGCCGGGTCCTTGACGGCGCGGGTCATGTTGCGCTTGGCGAGCCGCTCCACCAGGCCCAGTTCCTCGGGACGCTTGGTGAAGGCCTGCACCTGCAGTTCCCGGATGGCCCACAGCACTCCGCGGCGCAGCTGGGTGGTGGCGGGCACGGAGCGGTGCAGCCGGCGCTCGGCGCCGCTGATGGCGCGGTCGATGCGGGGCATCACCCACGGCGGGGTGCGCTGGAAGAGGGTGAGACGGCCGGCCAGCGGCTGTACGGCGGGCACGATCTGGATCGCGGACGCGCCGGTGCCGATCATGGCGACCCGCTTGCCGCGCAGGTCGTAGTCGTGGTCCCAGCGTGCGGAGTGGAACACCTTGCCGGGGAAGGACTCGAGCCCCGGGATGTCGGGGACCTTCGGGTCGGACAGCGGCCCGGTGGCGGAGACGACGACGTCCGCGGTCAGCGACCCGCTCGCGGTCTCGATGTGCCAGCGCAGGTTCTCGGCGTCCCAGGTCATGAGCTTGACCTCGGAGTCGAAGCGGATGTGCGGGCGCAGGCCGAAGAGGTCGGTGACGTGCTCCAGGTAGGCGCGGATGTGCCGCTGCCCGGAGAAGGTGCGCGGCCACTCCGGGTTGGGTGCGAAGGAGAAGGAGTACAGGTGGGAGGGGACGTCACAGGCACACCCGGGATAACTGTTGTCCCGCCAGGTGCCGCCGACGCCGCCGGCCCGCTCCAGGACGACGAAGTCGGTGATCCCCTCGCGGCGCAGCCGCACGGCGGCCCCCAGCCCGCCGAAGCCGGACCCGATCACCGCCACCCGTACATGTTCGTGCTCGGCCATCCCGGAGCCTCCACGCATCGCCTCGGACTCTGCCAGTGAACACTGGCGCAATGAGACTGTAGAGCAGCTCCGTACCGAGCGGTAGGGGGCGCGGGAAGGAAAGTTACCGGCGGTACAACATAGGCTGCGGTCGTGGCAGAGGACGCAGAACACCCGGGTGCCCGGCGCGAGTACCGCATGGAGGAACTGGCGCGGCTGGCCGGCATCACCGTGCGCACCCTGCGCTTCTACCGCGAGCGCAAGCTGCTCCCGCCGCCTCGCCGGGAGGGCCGTATCGCCTGGTACGACGAGCACCACCTGGCCCGCCTGCGCACCATCGGCGCCCTGCTGGAGCGCGGCCACACACTGAACGGCATCGCGGAACTGGCCGAGGCCCTCGACCACGGCCGCGACGTCGCCGACCTCCTGGGCGTCGGCACCCCCACCGAGGAGGAGCCGGTCCGCCTGACCCCGGAGGAACTGGCCGCCCGCTTCGAGGGCGAGGTCACCCCCGAGAATCTCGCCGCTGCCATGAACCTGGGCTATCTCGGCACCGACGGCGACGAGATAGTCCATATCAGCCGCCGGCTGCTGGACGTCTCCTCGGCGCTGGTCCGCGAGGGCATCCCGCTCGCCGAGGTCCTGGCGGCCGGGGCCCGCGTCCGCGAGCACGCCGACGCCCTGGCCGCGCTCTTCTCCGACCTGATCCTGCGGCACGCCCCCGAGGAGGACCTGCACCGCCTGCGCCCGCTGGCGCGCAGCGTGGTCGAGGCGGAGCTCTCCCTGGCCCTGGACCGCCGGATCGGCAAGGACGAGCCCGGCTGACAGCGCCATCACCCTCGGGCAGCACATGGGCGCCGGTCCCCTACGGGTGGCAGGCGAGCGGCGGTCCCGCCACGCGTCGCGGACGAGCGGCGGCCTCCTACAGGCCCAAGACGAGCGCCGGTCCCCTTCAGGCCGAAGACGAGCGCCGGTTCCCTACAGGTCGTAGACGACGGTCACCGGCGCGTGGTCCGACCAGCGCTCAGCGTGCGTGGCCGCGCGCTCGACGAAGCCCTTGACCGCCCGGGCCGCCAGGCCGGGGGTGGCGACGTGGTAGTCGATGCGCCACCCGGAGTCGTTGTCGAAGGCGCGCCCCCGGTAGGACCACCAGGTGTAGGGGCCCTCGGTCCCGGGGTGCAGGGCGCGGACGACGTCGACGTAGCCGCCCTCCCCGACCGTGAGCACGCGCCCGAGCCATTCCCGCTCCTCGGGCAGGAAGCCGGAGTTCTTCGTGTTGCCGCGCCAGTTCTTCAGGTCGGCCTGCTGGTGGGCGATGTTCCAGTCGCCGCACACGACCACCTCGCGCCCGTCGGCGGCGGCCCGCTCGCGCAGCTCCTTGAGGTGGACCAGGAACTCGCCCATGAAGCGGACCTTCTCGTCCTGGCGCTCGGTACCGACCTCGCCGGAGGGCAGGTAGAGGGAGGCGACCGTGACGCCGGGCAGGTCCGCCTCGACGTACCGCCCACCGCCGTCGAACTCGGCCGAGCCGAAGCCGACCCGGACCCGGTCCGGCTCGCGGCGCGTGTAGAGGGAGACGCCCGCGCGGCCCTTGGCGGCGGCCGGGGCGTGCAGGACGTACCAGCCGTCGGGCTGCCGGACCTCCTCGGGCAGCTGGTGCGGCTCGGCGCGTACCTCCTGGAGGCAGACGACGTCCGCCGAGGTACCGGCGAGCCACTCCACGAAGCCCTTCTTGGCGGCGGCCCGCAGTCCGTTCACGTTCACCGAGGTCACAGTCAGCACCCGGGCACGATACCGGCACACTGGTCGAAGCCCGCAAAGCCCCGGGACCCAGTCCCCTGCATAGAAGTACGATACTCAGCATGCATATTCGTCGCGTTCGCTTCGACCACCCCGACGCCGTCAAGCTCAACGACGAGGTCCAGGCCGAGTACCACCTGCGCTACGGCGACGGCGGCGACGCCACCGTCCTCGACCCCGCGGACTTCGACCCGCCCCGGGGTGTGTACCTGATCGCGTACGACGCGGACGACCGCCCCGTCGCCACGGGCGGCTGGCGCAGCCAGGACAGCAACGACGAGGGCAACGAGGACGGCGACGCCGAAGTCAAGCGCATGTACGTCGTCGAGGGGATGCGCGGCCGGGGCCTCGCCCGTCGCATGCTCGCCGCCCTGGAGGAGGACGCCCGCATGGCCGGCCGCGTCCGCATGGTCCTGGAGACGGGCACCAAGCAGCCGGAGGCCATCGCCCTGTACACGTCCAGTGGTTTCGAGCCGTGCGCCAAGTTCGGCTACTACCGCCACTTCGAGGAGAGCCGCTGCTTCGCGAAGAAGCTCCGCAAGGCCTGAAGAGACCCTGGAAGACTCCGGGGCGCTTCTGTACGTGTAACTGGGATCACACCAGGCCCGCTTGAGCCTCCCGGGCTTCCCGGCGGGCCGGACCGACCGCGGACCGGCGCCACTTCGGGAAAGGACGAAGTCCCTGTCGGCTACTGCCGACAGGGACTTCATGGTGCGTGGACCTGTGGGGATTTGAACCCCAGACCCCCTCGATGCGAACGAGGTGCGCTACCGGACTGCGCCACAGGCCCTTGCAACGAGTGAAACTCTAGCATCCCGATCCGGCTGCTTGGAAATCCGCTCCCTGACTGGTCAGGGAGCGGGTCCCCGGAGCGGGCGGGGCGGCGCGCGCGGCCCGCGGGACGGGCCGGGCGGCCGCACCCGGGGTCACTCGTTGGCCGCGCGGGGCCGGTCGCCGTCGTCGTACTGGTCGAAGAGGGGCGTACGGCCCCGCTCGCGGGCCCGCCGCGCGGAGGCAGCGCGGCGCGCGTCGCTGCGGCCGTCCGCCGGCTTGTCCCCGGACACGGGCGCCTCCTCCTCGGCCTCCGCCACCGGTGCGTGGCCGGTCTCGTGCTCGGGCGCGATGGCGCTGGACCGCGCCGAACTCCAGGTGTCGGGCGCCCCGAGATCCACGTCGGAGGTGGCGCGCGGCGCGACCGGAGCGGTCACGTACGTCGGCAGCGGCACCGGCACCGGGTCCCAGCTGTCTCCGTGCCCGGGCCGCCGCTGCCGCTCACGCTGCTGGTCGACCCACTCGGCGTGGTCGGTCTGCTCGACGAGGGCCCGCCGGTCCGCGGCGAGGGCCGAAAGACCGGTCTCCGTGTCGCTCGCGGGTCCCTCCTCCGGTTCGTCGGCGCCGGTCCCCGCTTCGAGGGGGGCGCGCCGGTGCGGCAGGCGCTCCCGCTCGCGCAGCCGCTGGGCCGCGACCTCGGCGCGGCGGCGGTCCATCTGGTAGGCGAAGCGGCGACGCTCCTGCGAGCGCAGATAGGCGATGTAGGTGCTCAGCAGCACCGCCGGCACGGCCGGCACCCACAGGAAGGCGAGTCCTCCGACGGCCGCGACGATCGCGCCCAGGGAGAAGGCGAAGAACAGCATCACGGTGGTGCGCCGACGGCGCGCGAGCACCTTCGAGCGCTGGGCGCGTGCCGCGGCCGCCTGCGCCGACGGCGCGGACCGTGCGGCGGGCACGCGCTTCTGCGCGGGCACCGACCCGGTCGCACGCTCGGGTGCGCCGGAGGAGTTGCGCCCGGGCAAGAGGACGGACTTGGGCGCCGGGACGACGGCCGGGTCCTGCGCCGGCTCCGCGCCCGGGGAAGCCTCGGGCCCGGTGTCCGCACGGACCTGACGGCGCGTCGGAGGCACGGCGAAGGCCCGGACGTCCACCGAGTCGGTGACGGCGTCCGGTTCGTCGGCGTCCGGCTCCCCCTCCTCGGCGGAGCGCGCCCGCAGGTCCTTGGCGTATCGGCGCTCCATACCCGCCCGTCCGGACAGCAGCCGGATGGCGGTACTGAAGCGTTCCGTCGGACGGGCCTCGTTCAGCTCGTCCTGCCTACGGAGCCACATCGGCACCAAGTAGGCGGCCCAGGCCCCGACAATGACTGCGTAGATGAGGCCGCTGCTGCTCACGTCTCACACCGTAGAGGGGTTTGCGTGAGGCCATCCGCCAATTGGGCCGGTGTGTCGCACGATCCGGCTGATATTTCCAGCTTTTTTTGCGACCGATGCGATCAGACGACCGACCAGCCCATGAATTCAACGGACTGAGATGGTCAGCAGACGATCAATTTCGAACATATATTCAATTTCCCGGGGCTAGGTGGGATTCCTCGGAGTGTTCTGCCGATTCCACGGCGCTCCCGAGGCCCCCGAAGTCCCCGAGGCGTCCTGGGCGTCGGCCGCGCCGGCGCCCTCGGCCGGCGCCCCGGTGCGCCGCGCCTCGTGGGAACGCGCCCGACGCCAGCGCCCGAGCACCCCGTCGGGCACCTCTTCCGCGGTGAGTGCGAAGACCAGATGGTCGCGCCAGGCCCCGTCGATGTGCAGATAACGCGGCCGCAGCCCTTCCTCGCGGAATCCGAGTTTCTCCACCACCCGGCGGCTCGGCCGGTTCTCGGGACGAATGCAGACCTCGATGCGGTGCAGACCGACGGTGCGGAAACAGTGGTCCACCGCGAGCGCGACGGCCGTGGGCATCACCCCGCGGCCGGCCACCGCCTGGTCCACCCAGTAGCCGATGTGCCCCGAGCACATCGACCCCCAGGTGATCCCGGCAACCGTCAACTGCCCGACCAGGCGGCCCTGGTACTCGATGACGAACGGCAGCATCCGGCCCGCGCCCGCCTCGGAACGCAGGTGCCGGACCATCTGCCGGTAGGTCGGCCGATGCGTGATCGGTCCACTCGGTGTGGGCGGCGGAATGGTCGCCTCCCAGGGGCGCAGCCAGTCCCGGTTGCGCCGGTTCACCTCGCGCCAGGCCCGCTGGTCGCGCAGCTTTATCGGCCGGAGGACGACGTCGCCGTCCGCCAGCACGACAGGCCAGGAAGGGCTGTTCAGCTCGCACCCCCACTACCGGGTCCGGGGTGGTCGCCGCCGCGGAGCTGGTCGACGGCGTGGACCAGCAGCGGCTCCAGGACGGCCAGACCGTCCTTCACGCCGCCCGTGGAGCCGGGCAGATTGACGATCAGCGTCCGCCCCGCCACGCCTGCCAGGCCCCGGGACAGCGCGGCGGTCGGCACCTTCTCCCGCCCGTAGGCGCGGACGGCCTCCGCGATGCCGGGCACCTCGTGCTCGATCACCGCGCGGGTCGCCTCGGGCGTCCGGTCGGTGGGCGAGATGCCGGTGCCCCCGGTGGTGACGATGGTGTCGTAACCGGCCGCCACACCGGCGCGCAGCGCCGCCTCCACCGGTTCTCCGTCGGGGACGACACGCGGCCCGTCGACGGCGAACCCGAGGCGCCTCAGGCCGTCGGCGATCAGCGGGCCGCCCTTGTCCTCGTAGACCCCCGCGGCGGCCCTGTTCGACGCGGTGACCACCAGCGCGCGGTAGGTCATGCCCGGCTCCAGTCGCCCGACTTGCCGCCCGTCTTCTCCTCGACCCGTACGTCCGTGATGACCGCTCCCTTGTCGACCGCCTTGACCATGTCGATCACGGTGAGCGCGGCGACCGTCACCGCGGTGAGGGCCTCCATCTCGACGCCCGTGCGGTCCGTCGTCTTCACGGTGGCCTGGATCTCGACGGCGTCGTCCGCGACCGACAGGTCCAGTTTCACACCGCTCACCGACAACGGGTGGCACAGCGGGATCAGGTCGGGGGTCCGCTTGGCGCCCATGATGCCCGCGATACGCGCCGTGGCGAGGGCGTCACCCTTGGGCACCCCCTCGCCGCGCAGCAGCTCGACCACGCGGGGCGAGACGAGGACCCGGCCCGTGGCGCGGGCGGTGCGCGCGGTCACGTCCTTGCCGGATACGTCGACCATGCGGGCCGCGCCCGCGTCGTCGAGGTGCGTCAGTCGGTCGTGCGTGCTCATGATCTGTGGCGCTCCCGGTCCGGGCCCGTCGCGGTGCGGAGCACGGGCCTGTCGTGCGCGACACGGTACCGCCAAGCCGGCGCGCGCACCGGACCAGGATCGCCCCGTGGACGGGCAGGCGCGCGTCAGCCGAGCGGCAGGACCTCCACCTCGCTGCCGGGCTCGACGGATTCCGTGTCCTCGGGGACGACGATCAGCGCGTCCGCGTGCGCCAGCGCGGCGATCAGGTGGGAGCCCGCGCCGCCGACGGGGGTCACCTCGCCGTCGGCGTACGCGCCGCGCAGGAACTGGCGCCGTCCCTTGGGCGAGCGAAGGGCCTCGTCCGCCCGCAACGTGGCCCGCACGGGCGTCCGGTGGACGTCCGGCAGGCCCATCAGGGCCCGGATGGCGGGGCGGACGAACAGCTCGAAGGAGACGTACGACGACACGGGGTTGCCGGGCAGCGCCAGCAGGGGTGTGTGGTCCGGGCCGATGGAACCGAAGCCCTGGGGCTTGCCGGGCTGCATGGCCAGCCTGCGGAACTCGACGCCCGCGCCCGCCTCGTCCTCGTCGCCGACGGACGACAGCGCCTCCTTGACGACGTCGTAGGCACCGACGCTGACCCCGCCCGTGGTCACCAGCAGGTCGGCGCGGATGAGCTGGTCCTCGATGGCGGAGCGGAGCGTCCCGGCGTCGTCGGCGACGGCACCGACCCGGTAGGCGATGGCGCCGGCGTCGCGCGCGGCGGCGGTCAGGGCGAAGCTGTTGGAGTCGAAGATCTGGCCGGTGGCCAGTTCCTCGCCGGGCTGGACCAGCTCGCTGCCGGTGGACATGACGACCACGCGCGGGCGGGGGCGCACGCGCACCGTGCCCCGGCCGATCGCCGCGAGCAGCGCGATCTGCGGCGGGCCGAGGATCGTCCCGGCCTCCAGCGCGAGGTCGCCGGCCCGCACGTCGCTGCCCTTGGCGCGCACATGCGCGCGTGCCTCGGCGGGACGGTGCACGCGCACCTGCCCCTGCGCGCCCTCGGGGGCCAGGCTGCGCGCCCGCATGCCGCTCACCGGGCCCTCGCCGAGCCCCCCGTCGGTCCACTCGACCGGCACGACGGCCTCGGCGCCCGGCGGCAGCGGGGCGCCGGTCATGATGCGGGCGGCCTGGCCGGGCCCCACCCGCACCGGCTCCGCCGCGCCCGCCGCGACGTCCCCGACGACCTCGAGAGCGGCCGGGAACTCCTCGCTGGCACCCGCCACGTCCGCGACCCGGACCGCGTAACCGTCCATGGAGCTGTTGTCGAACGGCGGCAGCGACACCGGCACCATGACGTCCTCGACCAGGACGCAGCCCTGGGCGTCGAGGAGTTGCAGCTCGATCGGCTCCAACGGCCGGACGGTGGAGAGGATGTCCTCCAGGTGCTCCTCCACCGACCACAGGTGGTCCTGATCGGCGGTGTGGGTCGCGGCGCTGCTCAAGACTGCTGCATCTCCTCGGCTACGTACCTGCGAAGCCAGGCCCGGAAGTCCGGTCCCAGGTCTTCACGTTCGCATGCGAGTCTGACAATGGCACGCAGGTAGTCGCCACGGTCCCCGGTGTCATAGCGGCGCCCCTTGAAGACGACGCCGTGCACCGGGCCGCCGACCTTCTCGTCCTGGGCGAGCTGCTGGAGCGCGTCGGTGAGCTGGATCTCGCCGCCCCGGCCGGGCTCGGTCTTGCGCAGTATGTCGAAGATGTGCGGGTCGAGGACGTAGCGGCCGATGACCGCGTAGTTCGACGGGGCGTCCTCCGGGTCCGGCTTCTCGACCAGGCCGGTCACCTTCACGACGTCGCCGTCGGTGGTGGTCTCCACCGCCGCGGAGCCGTAGAGGTGGATCTGTTCGGGCGCCACCTCCATGAGCGCGATCACGCTGCCGCCGTGCTGCTCCTGGACCTCGATCATGCGCTGGAGCAGCGGGTCGCGCGGGTCGATCAGGTCGTCGCCGAGGAGGACGGCGAAGGGCTCGTGGCCGACGTGCGGGGCAGCGCACAGCACGGCGTGACCGAGGCCCCGGGGGTCGCCCTGGCGGACGTAGTGCATGGTGGCCAGATCGCTGGACTCCTGCACCTTCGCGAGCCGGCCCGCGTCGCCCTTCTTCTGGAGCGCCGACTCCAGCTCGTAGTTGCGGTCGAAGTGGTCCTCGAGGGGACGCTTGTTGCGTCCGGTGATCATGAGCACGTCGTCGAGCCCCGCCGACACGGCCTCCTCGACCACGTACTGGATCGCGGGCTTGTCGACGACCGGCAGCATCTCCTTGGGAGTGGCTTTGGTGGCCGGCAGGAACCGGGTGCCGAGGCCTGCTGCGGGGATGACAGCCTTGCTGATCCTGGGGTGCGACTGAATCATGCCCGCAACCTTATCCGGTGCCTTGAACGCGAATCTGTGGCTCCGGTTGGTTGAGCCTCATACGACTGCATTCGTGAAGAAGGGTGCGAGAACGACCAGTGGAACACGTCGGACGTACTGGCAAGCCTGACAAGCGCACGTTGCGGCAGGATCTCCTCGCGGTGAGGAACAGGTTGACGGGCGATGACGTCCGGGAGGCCGGCCACGCGCTGGCCGAGCGCGCCCTGCGGCTGCCCGAACTGGCGCGTGCCCGCACGGTGGCGGCGTACGTCTCGGTGGGGACGGAGCCCGGCACGCTCGCCCTGCTGGACGTCCTGCGCGCGCGGGGCGTACGCGTCCTGCTCCCCGCGCTCCTGCCCGACAACGACCTGGACTGGGGCGAGTACACCGGCCCGCACTCCCTCGCCCCGGTCCGGCACGGCGGGCGGATGGCACTGTACGAGCCCTCCGGCGAGCGCCTCGGTCCGGACGCCGTGGCGGAAGCGGACGTCGTCCTGCTGCCGGGGCTCGCGGTGGACTCCCGCGGGATGCGCCTGGGGCGCGGCGGAGGCTCGTACGACCGCGTACTGGCCCGCCTGGAGCGCGCGGGCCGGCACCCCCGGCTGGTGGTGCTGCTGTACGACGCGGAGGTCGTCGCTCACGTCCCCGTGGAGGCGCACGACAAGCCGGTGCACGCGGTGGTGACACCGTCCGGCGCCCACCGGTTCCCGGGCGCCTGAGCGGGGGCGGCCGCCGGTTCACGGGCGCCTGAGCGGGCGGCCGCCGGTTCACGGGCGCGCTTGATCGGGCTCACCGGTCCACGAGTGCCTGGCCGGGTGCCCCCGGTTCACGAGCGTCTGGCCGAGTGCACCCCGGTTCACGAGCGTCCGGCCGGGTGCCGCCCGCACCGCCTCACCCTGCGCGGGCGGCCCCGCATTCGCGCCCGCACCGACGCGGAACGGCCCCCCACGCGCGCGTGGGGGGCCGTTCCGGCGGTTCGGGTCAGCGGCTCACGGCTTGAGGACGAGGGTGTCGCTCGTGCTCTGGTCGACCGCCTTGCCCGAGAACGACCAGGGCAGCAGCTCGCCCTTGGCCCACTTGCCCGTCTGGTCCGTGTAGTGCGCGCTGAACGCGTGCCCGGAGGCGCCGGTCAGGTTGATCCACTTGGACTTGTCGAGGTCGGCGAGGTTGACGACCATCCGCATGGACGGCACCCAGACGACGTTGTAGCCGCCGGCCGCGTTCCAGCCGGTCGCGTTGACGCTGGCCTCGCCGCCGCTGAGCTTCCAGGGTCCGCGGTTGAGCACGTACTGCAGCACCTTGGGACCGTCGGTGCCGATCGTCTGGTTCTTCAGGAACAGGCGGTGCAACCGGCCCCAGCTCCAGGAGTCGATGTCCTTGCCGAGCTTGGCGGTCAGCTCCCAGCGGGCGTCGATCATGGCGCGGGCGAAGAGCTGGTCGCGGTTCTCCGCGGCCGGCCGGGTCCCCGACTTGGGCGTCTTCCACCAGTCGCTGTCCGGCTTGTCCAGCAGCGTGCGCACGACCTCGAACCAGCGGTCGCCGCCGTCCGGCTGCGCCTGGTCGGCGTCGCGCTGGCCGCACTCGCGCACCTTGGTGTCGTCGTCCACCGGGCCGGTGCTGTCGATCTTGTCGACCCACAGGCACTGGCCCTTGACGCGCAGCTCCTTGGGCAGCTTGTTGCCGAAGGCGAGCTTGAGGACGTTGCGCCAGACGGCGTTGAAGTAGGCGGCCGCCGCGGAGTCGGCGTCCTGGGTGTAGTCCCAGCCCTCCAGCAGCTTCTGCGCGTCCCGGACGTTCCTGTCGGCCAGGTTGATCTTCAGCAGCCTGGGCACCAGGAGCTTGGCGATCTCGCTGCTGTTGTCCAGCTGCATCTGCCGCATGTCGTCGGTGGAGATCTTGCCGCCGTCCTTGATCTTGGACTCGATCAGGTCGGTGATGCGCTGGCTGCGGGCGCCGTAGCCCCAGTCGGTGGTGAGCGTGTACGGGTACTTGTCCGCGTCGACCACGGCCTGGTTGGCGGTGACGATGTAGCCGCGCCCGGGGTTGTACTCGTGGGGCAGCTCGTCCTGCTTGATGAAGCCGGTCCACCGGTACTTCGCGTCCCAGCCGGGCGCCGGGATCGAGCCGTCGTCCACGGAGGAGCGCGTCGGGATCCTTCCGGGCAGGGTGTAGCCGATGTTCCGGGTGTCGGCGTAGACGAGGTTCTGCGACGGCACGTCGAACAGGGCGGCAGCCGCGCGGAAGTCGTCCCAGTTCGCCGCCTTGTCGAGGGCGAACACGGCGTCCATGGAGGTGCCCGGGTCGAGCGCGGTCCACCTCAGGGCGATGCCGTAGCCGTCGCCGCGGTCGGGTGCGGCGGTGTTGACGGTGGCCTTCCTGCCGACCTGGACGAGTTCGTCGTCGCGGTCGGACAGCAGCGGCATCCCGTCCCGGGTCTGCCGGACCACGATGGACTTGGACGTGCCGCCGGCGACCCTGATGGTCTCCTGGCGGGTCGTGAACGGCCGGACCTTGCCGTCGTACAGGTATCCGTTGGCGGTGACCTTCTCCAGGTACAGGTCGGTGACGTCGACCCCGGAGTTGGTCATCCCCCAGCCGATCTGCGCGTTGTGTCCGATGATCACACCGGGCATGCCCGCGAAGGTGTAGCCGCTGACGTCGTACTGGCACTTGCTGGAGACGGCCCGGCAGTGCAGGCCCATCTGGTACCACACGGACGGCAGCGACGCCGACAGGTGCGGATCGTTGGCGAGCAGCGGCTTGCCGGTGATGGTGTACCGCCCGGACACGACCCAGGAATTGGAGCCGATGCCCTGGCCGTTCACTCCGACGGCCGTCGGTACGTCGTCGAGGACCTTGTACAGGCCCGCCAGCTGGCTCGTGAGGGCCGTTCCGCCCGCGCCCGAGGCGGAGGAGCCGGTCGAGCCCGTCGTGCCCTGAGAGGCGCCCGTGCCGCCGTTCTGCCGGAAGGTCTTGGCCAGCTCGTCGTACCGGCCTTCCTGCACGATCGGCTTGTTGCGGCCGTAGGGGTACTTCGGGTAGAGGTCCTGGATCTGCTGCGGGCCGAGGCGGCTGGTCATCAGCGCGCGGTCGATCTCGTCCTGCATGTTGCCGCGCAGGTCCCAGGCCATCGCCTTCAGCCAGGCGACGGAGTCGACCGGGGTCCAGGACTGCGGCTTGTAGTCGTTGGTGAAGCCCAGGGCCGCGTACTCCAGGGAGATGTCCTTGCCGTCCTTGCCCCGGAGGTAGGCGTTGACCCCCTTGGCGTACGCCTGGAGGTACTTCTTCGTGGAGGCCGACAGCTTGGTGTCGTACTCCTCCTTGGCGACCCGGTCCCAGCCGAGGGTCCGCAGGAACTCGTCGTTCTTCACCTGGCTCTTGCCGAACATCTCCGACAGGCGCCCGGAGGTCATGTGCCGGCGCACGTCCATCTCGTAGAACCGGTCCTGCGCCTGGACGAAGCCCTGCGCCATGAACAGGTCCTCGTCGGAGGAGGCGTAGATCTGCGGGATGCCGTAGCCGTCCCGCTTCACGTCGACCGGCCCGGACAGGCCCTGGAGCGTGATCGAACCCTTGGTCTGCGGGAAGGAGGCGCGGACGGTGCTGATCGACCAGTAGCCGCCGTAGGCCACGCCTCCGATGACGGCGAGCACCAGCACGAGCACGAGCAGTCGGGCTTTGCGCCCCTTCTTCCTGCCGGACTTGACGGACGTGGCACCAGTGGTGGCGGTGTCACCCGTTGTGGCGGTGGTGTTGGGGGGCATCGCTGTCCTTGCTGTCCTAACGCGAGCGGCAGGTCGGGCTGTGACTTTGAATGAGCG
Source organism: Streptomyces sp. NPDC096012 (assembly GCF_040426375.1). Taxonomy (NCBI): domain Bacteria; kingdom Bacillati; phylum Actinomycetota; class Actinomycetes; order Kitasatosporales; family Streptomycetaceae; genus Streptomyces; species Streptomyces sp. NPDC096012. The sequence goes on along the minus strand of NZ_JBEOTD010000001.1, from coordinate 421,046 downwards.
CTGGAGCAACCATAGGCGCAGGGCCCTGCCCCGCTTGACGCGGAGTCGGCAACAAGCGCGCACGAGCGTTCGATCTTGCCTCGCCGAGCGTCAAGAAATCGTCAAGAGTTAGGTAAGGTAACGAAGTACTTGGATGCGGTGCGCCGCAGCCTCGCGGACATGTGCACGTGCGCCCGCGCGCCCCGCGCGCGGGCCAAGGAAGGGAACCGCCGCTGACTGTCCAGCACCTCAACCAGCTCCTGCTCGTCTGCTCCGTCGTCCTGCTCGTCGCCGTCGCGGCCGTCCGGATCTCCTCCCGCAGCGGGCTCCCCAGCCTGCTCGTCTACCTGGGCATCGGCGTCCTCATGGGCCAGGACGGCATCGGCGGCATCCACTTCAACAGCGCCGAGGTGACCCAGGTCATGGGCTACGCGGCGCTCGTCGTGATCCTCGCCGAGGGCGGCCTGGGCACGAAGTGGGATGAGATCCGCCCGGTCCTGGCGTCCGCATCCGTGCTGGCGACGGCGGGCGTCGCGGTCAGCGTGGGCGTCACCGCGGCGGGCGCGCACTACCTGGTCGGGCTGGAGTGGCGGCAGGCGCTCATCATCGGCGCGGTGGTGTCGTCCACGGACGCTGCGGCGGTGTTCTCGGTGCTCCGCAGAATCCCCCTCCCCACGCGCGTGACGGCCACGCTGGAGGCGGAGTCCGGCTTCAACGACGCCCCCGTGGTCATCCTGGTCGTCGCCTTCTCGACGGCCGGCCCGGTGGAGCACTGGTATCTCCTGCTGGGCGAGATAGCCCTCGAACTGGCCATCGGGGCGGCCGTGGGGCTGGCGGTGGGCTGGCTCGGGTCCTGGGGGCTCAGGCACGTGGCCCTGCCCGCCTCGGGCCTCTATCCGATCGCCGTCATGGCCATCGCCGTCACCGCGTACGCCGCCGGTGCGCTGGCCCACGGCAGCGGCTTCCTGGCCGTCTACCTGGCCGCGATGACGCTCGGCAACGCCAGGCTCCCGCACTGGCCGGCCACGCGCGGCTTCGCCGAGGGGCTCGGCTGGATCGCCCAGATCGGCATGTTCGTCGTCCTCGGCCTGCTGGTCACCCCGCACGAGCTGGGTGACGACATCCTGCCCGCCCTGCTCATCGGGCTGGTCCTGACCATGGTGGCCCGGCCGCTCAGCGTGGTCCTCAGCCTGGCGCCGTTCCGCGTGCCGTGGCCGGAACAGACCCTGATGTCGTGGGCGGGCCTGCGCGGCGCCGTGCCCATCATCCTGGCGACCATCCCGATGGTGAACGGCGTCGCCGGCAGCCGCCGCATCTTCAACATCGTCTTCGTGCTGGTCGTCGTGTACACCCTGGTCCAGGGCCCGACCCTGCCCTGGCTCGCGCGCAAACTGCGGCTCGGCGAGCAGGGCGAGGCGTCCGACCTGGGCATCGAGTCGGCGCCCCTGGAGCGGCTGCGCGGACACCTGCTGTCCGTCTCGATCCCCGAGGGCTCCCTGATGCACGGCGTCGAGGTCAGCGAGCTGCGCATGCCGCCGGGCGCCGCCGTCACTCTCGTCGTGCGAGAAGGGGAATCGTTCGTTCCGATGCCCACGACGGTGCTGCGGCGGGGGGACGAACTGCTGGTCGTCGCCACCGACCCGGTCCGCGGTGCCGCGGAGCGGCGCCTGCGCGCGGTGGCCCACGGCGGCAAGCTGGCCGGCTGGCTGGGCACCGGTGGATCGGGGGCGGATCGGTGAGCGGGCCGCGCGCGGCGGGCGCCCGCCGGCGGCGCGTCCCGGGCGCCGCCCGACCCGGCTCCCAGCGACGCCGGCTCCCTGCGACACGACTGGGGCGGGGGCCGCGCACCTGAGCCGGCCATCCGCGCCATACCGGCCTGTTCCGGACGATTCACACCCGCGTCGATCGCAGGTGAAAGGGTCCCGCGGTGCTCATTTTCACAGGAGCGCAAGGTCTTGATCCTGTAGTGTGAAGGCACCCAGATCGAACCAACTCTGCCTGATGCAGAGCTGGCGCGACCGTATGGCGGCCGGCACACCCTCCGCAGAGGCACCGGTATCTACCGCAGCTCCGCGCAAGAGGACAGCTCTCGGCGCCCCCGCACGGGCGCGCTACCAGGCCGAAGAAAGGCACGGGCCGTGGCATCCACGGTCACCACCGAGCCGGCGGAGAACTCGCCGGTGTCGTCCCGCCCCGGATACGGACGGCTGCTGCGCACCCGCGGCGCCTGGACGTTCCTGCTCCCCGGTTTCGCCGCGCGCCAGCCGTTCGCCATGCTCACGATCTCGATCGTGCTGCTCGTGCAGCACACCACCGGCTCGTACGGCGCCGCGGGCGCCGCCGCCGCTGCCACCGGTGTCTCCATGGCGCTGTTCGCGCCGTACAGCGGCCGCCTCGCCGACCGGTACGGCCAGCGGGCCGTGCTGATCCCCGGCGTGCTGGCGCACACCCTGGCGAGCCTGGCCCTGACGGCGCTCGCGCTGGCGCACGCGCCCCTGTGGGTGCTCCTGCTGGCGGCCGTCCCGACGGGTGCCTCGGTGCCCCAGGTCGGCCCGATGGTGCGGGCCCGCTGGGGTGTGAAGCTGCAGGGCTCGCCGCTGATGACCACGGCGGCGGCGTTCGAGTCGGTCACGGACGAGCTGACCTTCGTGTTCGGCCCGCTGCTCGCGACCGCGCTGTGCACCGCCGTGACCCCGTCGGCGGGCCTCGTCACCGAGGCCGGGCTGACCCTCGTCGGCGGCCTGCTGTTCGCCGCGCAGAAGAGCACGCAGCCGCCGGTCGGCGCCGAGACCGGGCACGCGCGCGTGAAGCACGCCTCCGCCCTGAGCGTCCCGGGCGTGCGCGTGCTGGCCGTGACGTTCCTCGGTATCGGCTCGGTCTTCGGCGGCATGCAGGTGGCGCTGGCGGCGTTCACCGAGTCGATCGGCGAGCCCGGCCTGAACGGCGTCCTGTACGGCGTCTTCGCCGCCGGCAACATGCTGTCCGGTGTCGTGTGCGGCGCGATCGCCTGGAAGGCCGCTCCCCAGCGGCGCCTGGTCATCGGGTACACGGCGCTCGCGGTGACCGCGTCCGCCCTGTGGACCGCCCACTCCGTGCTGCTGCTCGCCGGGCTCGGCCTGCTGGTCGGCATGTGCATCGCACCGGCCCTGATCACCGGTTACACGCTGGTCGAGGGCCTGGTCCCGGCCGGCGCGCGCACCGAGGCGTTCACCTGGCTGACCGGCGCCGTCGCGCTCGGCCAGGCGGCCGCCGTCACCGTCGCCGGGCAGCTGGAGGACCGGCTGTGGGACGGCGCCGGTTTCCTGGTGCCCATGGCGGGCACGGTGCTGGCGCTGGCCACCCTGGTGGCGCTGCGCTCGGCGCTGGTCGCCCGGCAGCGCAACCGCACCGTCGCACGTGGCGTCGGTCACCGCGTGCCGGTCACGGTGGACTGATCCCCGGGAATACGTCACTATGGACTGTCGTTAGCACTCATCGAGTGAGAGTGCCAGGAGGAAGACAGTGCCGACCTATCAGTACCAGTGCACCGAATGCGGCGAAGGCCTCGAGGCGGTGCAGAAGTTCACCGACGACGCCCTGACCGAGTGCCCGCGCTGCGAGGGCCGCCTGAAGAAGGTGTTCTCCGCCGTCGGCATTGTCTTCAAGGGCTCGGGCTTCTACCGCAACGATTCCCGCGGCTCCTCGTCGAGCAGCAGCCCCGCCTCGAAGCCGAGCTCGTCGTCCGACTCGAAGTCGTCGCCGGCGTCCTCGTCGGCCTCGTCCGAGTCGAAGTCCTCCTCGACGACGTCGTCGTCCAGCTCCGCCAGCAGCTCCGCCGCCTGAGACCTCTCGTCCGGGACCCTGCCGTCGCACGACGGCAGGGTCCTTGGCATGTCCCGCACCGCCTCCCGCCGTGCTCCGGCGGCCCGCTAGTGTGCTGGCCATGGCGAACGCAGAGATCGGCGTAATCGGCGGCTCGGGCTTCTACTCGTTCCTCGACGACGTGACCGAGGTCGAGGTGGACACCCCCTACGGGCCTCCCAGCGACTCCCTCTTCATCGGTGAGATCGCCGGCCGGCAGGTCGCCTTCCTGCCCCGGCACGGCCGCGGCCACCATCTGCCGCCCCACCGCATCAACTACCGCGCCAACCTGTGGGCCCTGCGCTCGGTGGGGGTGCGCCAGGTCCTCGGACCGTGCGCCGTGGGCGGGCTGCGCCGCGAGTACGGGCCCGGCACGCTGCTGGTGCCCGACCAGTTCGTCGACCGTACGAAGTCCAGGGCGCAGACCTACTTCGACGGGATGCCGCTGCCCGACGGCACCGTGCCGAACGTGGTGCACGTGTCCGTGGCCGACCCGTACTGCCCCGCCGGGCGGTCCGCGGCACTGAAAGCGGCGCGCGGACGCGACTGGGAGGCGGTGGACGGCGGCACGCTGGTCGTCGTGGAGGGGCCGCGTTTCTCGACCCGCGCCGAATCCCTGTGGCACCAGGCGCAGGGCTGGTCGGTCGTGGGCATGACCGGTCACCCCGAGGCGGCGCTCGCCCGGGAACTGGAGCTGTGCTACACGTCGCTGACCCTGGTCACCGACCTGGACGCGGGCGCCGAGACCGGCGAGGGCGTCTCCCACGAGGAGGTGCTGCGGGTGTTCGCGGCCAACGTGGACCGGATGCGCGGTGTGCTGTTCGACGCCGTGGCGGCGCTGCCGGAGACCGGGGCCCGGGACTGTCCGTGCGTGAACGCGCTCGGCGGGATGGACCCGGGGTTCTCCCTGCCGTAGTCCGCCGGCCGGGCAGCCTGGGGACAACCGGGCGGAATTCCCCGTTCGGGTGGGCGGGTTGTCCACCGTCCGCCCGCGGTCCACAGGCCGCGGCGGGATCCGGGGCGAGGCCTCATCGTGGCATCGCAAGCCGAATTCCTCCTCGCGGTGGTGATGTCCGTGCCCTTCCCCTCGTCGTCCCCGGCCCCCTCCTCCCCGTCTCTCCCTCCCGTCCGTTCCCCCTTCCCGCCTCCGCTGCGTCTGCCGCGCCCGCTGGGCACGGACGCCCCCGCGACGTGCGAGGTGCCGCAGTTCGCCCCGGTGCGGGTGCGCGGCGGCCGGTATCGGCTGCAACGGCTCGTAGGGCACCGCGGGCGGGCCGTCGCGGCCGGCCTCGCGGTGACGGCCGCCGCACTGGTGGCGGCGGCGCCGCGCACGGCGCCGGAACCGCACCGCGCGGAGCGGATCCGCGGGCACCCGCTCGCGGAACCGGTCCGCCGGCCCGCGACCGCGGACCTGGTGACGGCGCCGGTGCGGATCGCGGACGCGGCCACGGTCCGCCTCCTGCGGGCCGGCGACCGCGTCGACGTCATCGCCGCGCAGGACCCCTCGGCCGGGGGCGGTGCGCAGGTCGTGGCGCGGGGCGTGCGGGTGACGAAGGTGCCGGAGCCGGTGGCGGGCGCCGGTGAGAGCGGGGCGCTGGTGGTGCTGTCGGTGCCGCGCGCCACGGCGGCACGCCTGGTCGGCGCGAGCGCCACGGCCCGGCTGGCGGTGACGCTGTGCTGAAGCGACTCGTGTGCGTGATGGACGTCGACGAGGTGAACCGCCATCCGGTCGGGAGGATCACCGCGATCGGCATCCGCGGCGACTTCGGCGAAGGCCCCGGCCTGCTCATGGCCGATATGCCGTCAAGTCCCCCGGAGAAGTCGAGGGATTGGACAGGGTGGGCCCACCGTGGCATAGGTTGCGGAGCGTTTGATTCCGATACCTGTGCATGCGAGGAGCGTTTCCCAGGTGACCCAGAAGGAGAAGAGGGGGCCGAGCGTCTGGCAGGGCTTCAAGGCCTTCCTGATGCGCGGCAACGTCGTCGATCTGGCAGTCGCGGTGGTCATCGGCGCCGCCTTCACGAACATCGTCAACGCGCTGGTGAAGGGGATCATCAACCCGCTGGTGGGAGCGATCGGCACCCAGAACCTCGACAACTACAGCTCGTGCCTGGAGGCCCCCTGCAAGGTGGGCGCGGACGGCTCGGTGAAGAGCGGGGTGCCGATCCTGTGGGGGTCCGTCCTCGGTGCCACGCTGACCTTCCTGATCACCGCGGCGGTGGTGTACTTCCTGATGGTCCTGCCCATGTCGAAGTACCTCGCCCGGCAGGCCGCCCGCAAGGCGGCACGGGAGGGCACGAAGGAGGTCCTGGAGGTGAGCGAGCTGGAGGTGCTCAAGGAGATCCGCGACGCGCTGGTCGCCCAGCGTGGATCCGGGCACGACGGGCGCTAGCGGAGCTCCCGCGGGCGGCTCAGAGGTGGTGGGGCGGCTTCTCGTCGAGGAAACGCTTCAGGTCGGCGGCGCTGTCGCCGCTCGGGCGCTCACCCCAGCCGCGATCCGTGTCGTCCGTGGACTGCTGGTCCAGCGGGTCGTCGAAGACCAGCGCGGGCTTGGGGTCGCGCGGCTCGGATTCCGGGGCGGTGCTCATGCCACCAGGGTACGGCTCTCCCGCGGCAGGCCCGGTCCGGCGTCCGTCGCGGACGCCGGGCGGCCGCCGGCCGGAGCCGTCCGGAAGCGGTCCGCCGGACGGCTCCGCGGACGCCGACCGGGCCACGCCGGCACCCGCTCACGGACGCCCACCGTGCCAGGCGGGCACCCGCCCGGAAGGGTCCACTCGTGAAGCGATTCACAAAGCGTGCAGGCTTTCGATGCGGTTTTCTGCTGTCCTGGGGGACATGACGTCCAGTTCCGCTCCGGGGCCCGGCACCCCGGGCGCACCGCAGTCATCCCGTCTCCTGCGGCGGCTCACCGCACGCGGACGCGACGAGGCGCACCGGGTCTCCTCCCCGCTGGAGCTCCTCTTCGACCTGTGCTTCGTCGTGGCGATCGCGCAGGCGGGCGTACAACTGGTGCATGCCGTGGCAGAGGGCCACGCGGGCCACGGGATCCTCAACTACGCGATGGTGTTCTTCGCCATCTGGTGGGCGTGGATGAACTTCTCCTGGTTCGCCTCGGCGTACGACAACGACGACGTGCTCTACCGCCTCGTCACCCTGGCGCAGATCGCCGGTGTCCTGGTCCTGGCCGCCGGCGTCTCCCGGGCCTTCCAGCACCAGGACTACGTGATGGTCTGGCTCGGCTACCTGATCATGCGGCTGGCGATGGCCACGCAGTGGCTGAGAGCCGCGCGAGCGGCCACCGGCGCGGAGAGACGCATGGCGCTCCGGTACGCCTTCGGCGTGCTGCTGTGCATGATCGGCTGGTTCGGGCTCGTGGCGCTGCCCCAACCCGCCCGGCCCTGGGTCTTCCTGGTGATGGCCGTCGCGGAACTGTGCGTACCGCTCTTCGCCGAGAGGCATCACAGGACGTCCTGGCATCCGCATCACATCGCCGAGCGGTTCGGCCTGTTCACCATCATCGTGCTCGGCGAGACGATCGCCGCGTCCACGGTCGCCGTGAAGTCGGCCGTGGACGAGCACGACGCGCTCGGCGAGCTGCTGCCCATCGCGGCGGGCGGGCTGCTGATCGTCTTCTTCGCGTGGTGGATCTACTTCGTGGTGCCCATCCACGGCCACCTGCGCTCCAGCCGGCAGGCGTTCCTCTGGGGATACGGCCACTACCTGATCTTCGCCTCGGCCGCGGCCATCGGCGCGGGCCTCGAGGTGGCCGTGGAACAGGCCGTCGGCAAGACGCACATCTCCACGCTCTCCGCCTCGGCGGCCGTGACGCTGCCGACGGCCCTGTACCTGCTGGCCGTCTGGGCGCTGCACTCGCGGCACTTCAAGGTGGGCATCGCCCAGCAGCTGGTGCTGCCCGGCACGGCCCTGCTGGTGATCTGCTGCACCTTCCTGGGCCACTGGGCCGTGCTCGCCGCGGGCCTCGTCTGCACGGCGGCGGTGGCCACCGGAGCGGTACTGGCCGCCCGCACGGACCGCCGGGACCGCGGGGCGGACGTCGCGGCACCGGCCGGCTGAACCCCGGCACGCGTCCCCGCCTGGGACAGACTGGCGCCCATGACAGTTGACGCATTGACGGACGTCGCCGGTCTGCGGGTGGGGCACGCCACCCGCCGCGGGGACGGCCGGCTCACGGGCACCACGGTCGTCCTGGCCCCCGAGGATGGTGCCGTCGCCGCCGTGGACGTGCGCGGCGGCGGACCCGGCACCAAGGAGACCGACGCGCTCGACCCACGCAACGTGGTGCAGAAGGTCGACGCCGTGGTGCTGACCGGTGGCAGCGCGTACGGGCTCGACGCCGCCTCCGGTGTGATGGCCTGGCTGGAGGAGCGGGGACGCGGGGTGCCGGTGGGGACGGACCCGGCGCATGTCGTGCCGGTCGTGCCCGCCGCGTGCGTCTTCGACCTGGGACGCGGGGGCGACTTCCGCGCGCGGCCGGACGCCGCGACCGGGCGCGCGGCGGTCGAGGCCGCGGCGGCGACCGCACCGGGCGCTCCGGTGCCCGAAGGGAACGTGGGCGCGGGCACGGGCGCCGTCGCGGGAGGACTCAAGGGCGGGGTGGGCACCGCGAGTGCCGTACTCGGCTCGGGGATCACCGTGGCCGCGCTGGTGGTCGCCAACGCGGCGGGGTCGGTGGTGGATCCCGAAACCGGTGCGCTGTACGGGGAGTTGTTCCAGGGCCGGGTGGAGTATCCGCAGGAGCGCGTGCACGAGGCCGCGCGTCGCCGGCTCGCCGAGACCGCCGCCGGCAACGCGCCCCCGCCGCTCAACACGACGCTGGCGGTGGTGGCCACGGACGCGGACCTGTCGAAGGCGCAGGCGCAGAAGCTGGCGGGCACGGCGCACGACGGGATCGCCCGCGCCGTGCGGCCCGTGCACCTCCTGCACGACGGGGACACGGTGTTCGCGCTGGCGACCGGCGCGCACCCGCTGGACGCGCACCCGCTGGCGTTCAACGACGTCCTCGCCGCCGGTGCGGATCTGGTGACGCGCGCGATCGTACGGGCCGTGCGCGCCGCCGAGTCGGTGGCAGGACCGGGTGGATCGTGGCCGTCGTACGGGGAGTTGTACGGCAGGGGCTAGGAGGTCCGCGGTCCCTGTCGGGTATGGATTGTCGCGGTTCTGTCACGTGATGGCGTTCACGGGCTACGGAGGGAACCCCGCCGGGCGCCGGTGCCCTCTTTCTCCACGCACTGGAACGGATCACTCACATCACACGAACTGGAGCAGCCCGTGACAACGCCGGACATTGCAGCGCGGCGCACAATGGTGGCCTGTGCCGCCCTGGTGGTCGGCGCCCTCACCCTGACCGCCTGCGGCGGCAGCGCCAGCGCCGACAGCAAGAACGGCAAGGACTCCGCCAAGACGTCGACGGCGAAGATCGCGATCTCGGCCGAGGACGGTTCGACGGACGCGTCCATCAACGCGACCGGGGTGAAGGTCAGCGGCGGAAAGCTGACCGGCGTGAAGATGACCGTGGCGGGGTCGGGGCAGGCCGTGCCGGGGGCGATATCGGCGGACGGCGGCAGCTGGAAGCCGAAGCAGCAGCTCGAACGCGGCACCAAGTACGAGATAGCCGCGACCGCCAAGGACGCCGACGGACGTACGGCGGCGGCCAACTCCATCTTCTCCACCGTCACCACGGCCAACAGCTTCATCGGCACCTACACGCCGGACAACGGCGCGACGGTCGGGGCGGGCATGCCGGTGTCGTTCACCTTCGACAAGTCCATCACCGACAAGAAGGCCGTGCAGTCGCACATCACGGTCGACTCCAGCAGCGGCCAGCAGGTGGTCGGGCACTGGTTCGGGGACCAGCGGCTGGACTTCCGGCCCCAGGAGTACTGGAAGGCCGGCTCCAAGGTCACCATGCGGATCGACCTGGACGGGGTCCAGGGCGCGAAGGGCGTCTACGGGGTGCAGAAGAAGACCGTCTCCTTCACCGTCGGGCGGTCACAGGTCTCCACGGTCGACGTCAACACGCAGACGATGACGGTCGTACGGGACGGCAGGACGATCAAGTCGGTGCCGATCTCCGCGGGAAGCCCGGACCACACCACGTACAACGGGCAGATGGTGATCTCCGAGAAGTTCACGCAGACCCGGATGAACGGCTCGACGGTCGGCTACGGCGGGGAGTACGACATCCCGGACGTGCCGCACGCGATGCGGCTGACGCAGTCGGGGACGTTCATCCACGGCAACTACTGGTACAACAAGGGCAACCCGCCCTTCGGGCGCCAGGGCACCAGCCACGGCTGCGTCGGCCTCGCGGACGTGCAGGGGGCGCAGGGCGCCACGTCGGCCAAGTGGTTCTTCGACAACACGCTCGTCGGGGACGTCGTGATCGTGAAGAACTCCCCCGACAAGACGGTGGCGCCGGACAACGGCCTCAACGGCTGGAACATGGCCTGGAGCGCCTGGACCGCGGGAAGTGCGGTCTGAGCGGCGTCTTTTGACCGAACGGCGGGCCGCGCGGGAACATTTCGCGCGGCCCGCCCGTTTTCCCGGCGTACGTTTTCCCGGTTCCCGGACATGATGTCCGACCGAGGGGCTACGGTATGCACCCACAAGGTGACATGCAGCAACGCCGGGAGATGTCTTGAGCGTTCCGTACGAGACCGCAGCGTGCGAACCAGCCGAGTCGCCCGAGTCTCCGGAGGAGCACCTCGCGCGACTCCTCGGCCGTGCCCTGAACTCCTTCGAGCTTCCGGACGAGGTGATACGGCAGCTCGACTGCGCCCTGGCGTACGACGGTTCGCTGCACTCCGCGCACCACAGTGCGGGGCTGCACCGCGAGACCTACCGGCACACCTGGCTGCTCGCCGACGGTTCGGCGGTCACCCTGTGGGAGCTCGTGCACAATCCCACCCCCGGTGGCGTCCAGGAGCACGAGGTGTACGTCGACGAGGAGGAACTGCAGGCCGCCACGTCACGGCTCGGACTGCCTCCGGACACGCCCGTCTTCGAGCTGCCCGCGCTGATGCGGCTGTGGGCGATTCCCGAGCCCCGGCACGTGTTCGCCTCGGGTGACTCGGCGGACCACGCGCGCCGGCTCCTGCGCCGCGCGGAGAACCCCGACCGCCCCGGCGCCCGGACGGCGGCGCTGCTGGCGACGGCGACCGCGCACGGGATCACGCAGGCCTTCGGCCGGCCGGGGCGGACCGGACGAGCGGGACTGAGCTACGCGCTGTACGAGCACGCGTTCCTGCTGCCGGACGGCAGTGAGACCTGCCTGTGGGAGGTCGAGCACACGGCGACCCCCGACGGGCGGCACATGTGCGAGGTGTACATGTCCGAGCAGGCGGCCCGGGACGCCATGGAACGGCGCGCGGCCCGCCGGGGATGAGCAGCGGGGCGCCTTCCGCCCTCAGCTGTCGGCCAGTTGACGCATGAGGCCGGCGAACGCGTCCTGCTCCGCCGGAGTCAGTTCGACGGATTCCAGCGCGGGGCCGGCCTGGCGCTGGCGCGGCAGGGCCGGCAGGGGCTCGGCGGGGCGCCGGCCGGTGGCCCGGGGCCCGGGGCGGCGCAGCAGCCGCCACAGGACGACGGCCCAGGTCACGCTCGCCGCAGCGAGGACGGCCACGCCGATCAGCTCCGGAGTCGGGACGTGCTCAGCCATGCGGCCCAGTACACACCACGGTCCGGGACTTTGGCCCCGGACCGTGACGTATATCGCATGACGGAGTGAACAACTCACAGCGAACTAATAGGACAAGACCGCGGGAGCGGGGGGCGTGGCGGTCAGGCGGCCACCGGCTGCTGCTTCGCCTCCTTCGACGTGACGGCCGCGTCGGCCGGGCCGGCGGCGGCCGCGTCCGGGGCCTGCTTGCGCATGCCCTTCAGGAGGACCACCAGGGCCGTGCTGACGCAGACGCCGGCCGCGATGGCGGCGAGGTAGAGGAACGGGTTGCCGATCAGCGGGACCACGAAGACACCGCCGTGCGGGGCGCGCAGGGTGGCGCCGAAGGTCATCGACAGGGCTCCGGTGAGCGCGCCGCCCACCATCGAGGACGGGATGACCCGCAGGGGGTCCGCCGCGGCGAAGGGGATCGCGCCCTCGGTGATGAAGGAGGCGCCCAGGACCCAGGCGGCCTTTCCGTTCTCGCGCTCGGTGGGGGTGAACAGCCTGGCGCGGACCGTGGTGGCCAGGGCCATCGCCAGCGGCGGGACCATGCCGGCCGCCATCACGGCGGCCATGATCTTCATGGCCGAGCCGCTGGGGTCGGAGACGGCGATGCCGGCGGTGGCGAAGGTGTAGGCGACCTTGTTGACCGGGCCGCCGAGGTCGAAGCACATCATCAGGCCGAGCAGGGCACCGAGCAGGACGGCGTTGGTGCCGGTGAGGCCGCTCAGCCAGTCCGTCAGAGCCTTCTGGGCGGTGGCGATGGGTTTGCCGATCACGACGAACATCAGGAAACCGACGATCGCCGTGGAGATCAGCGGGATCACCACCACGGGCATGATGCCGCGGAACGCCGTCGGGATCCGCACCCGCTGGACGCCCAGCACCACGCCGCCGGCGATGAGACCGGCCGCCAGGCCGCCGAGGAAGCCCGCGTTGATGTTCAGCGCGATCGCACCGCCGACGAAGCCGGGGACGAGACCGGGCCGGTCGGCCATGCCGTAGGCGATGAAGCCGGCCAGTACCGGGACGAGGAACTTGAAGGCCACCTGGCCGATCTGGAAGAGCAGGGCGCCCCAGCTTCCGGACTGCGTCCACAGGAAGTGGTCCATGACCGAGGGTGCCTTGTCGACCTGCCAGCCGCCGATCGCGAAGCCGAGGGCGATGAGCAGGCCGCCCGCGGCGACGAACGGGACCATGTAGCTGACGCCGGACATCAGCCACTTGCGGAGCTTGGTGCCGTAGCCCTCCGTGGAGTCGCCCGTGCGCGTGACCGGTGTGCCGCCCGAGGCGGCCGCCGGGGCGCTCCTCTCGCCGCGCGCCGCCTTCTCGCGGACCTCCGCGATGAGGTCGCCGGGGCGGTTGATGCCCGCCTTCACCCCGACGTCGACGGTCGGCTTGCCCGCGAAGCGGTCCTTGTCGCGTACCGGGACGTCGTGCGCGAAGATCACTCCGTCGGCCGCCGCGATCAACGCCGGGTCCAGCCGGGTGAAGCCGGCCGAGCCCTGGGTCTCGGCGATCAGCTCGACACCCGCCTCGCGTGCCGCGTTCTGCAGGGACTCGGCCGCCATGTAGGTGTGGGCGATGCCGGTCGGGCAGGAGGTGACGGCGACGACGCGGAAGGGGCGCTCACCGGACTCCACGTCCGGGCCGGCCCCACCGGAAGCCGCCTGCGCCGACGCGGCTGCGCCCGCCGCGGGCGCCGCATCCCCCGCCGCACTGTCGGCCGCCCCGCCCGCCGCACTGCCCGCCGTGTCCCCCGCCCTGCCGGCCGCCGCCCCGGCCGCGTCACCGCCCGCGGTACTGCCCGCCGCGGCGCCGGCGGAGGCCGCCACCGGCGCCGCGGCGGTGTCTTGGGAGGCGGACGTGGCGTCCGCGACGGCGCCCTCGGCGGGGGCCGAAGCGCTCTGCGCACCACCGGCGTGCACGCTGCCGGCGTCGGCGCCACCGGCGTCCGCGCTGCCGCCGGTGCCCGCCGCGGCACCCCGCGCGTCCGGCGCACCGTGGCCCGGTTCCGCCGCCGTCCGCGCCTCGTCACCCCGGATGAGCGCCGCGGCCGTCTCCGGGCCCTCCGCCGCACGCAGCGCGGAGGTGAACTCGGCGTTCATCAACTGGCGGGCCAGTGAGGAGAGGATCGTCAGGTGGGCGTCGTCGGCGCCGGCCGGGGCGGCGATCAGGAAGATCAGGTCGGCCGGGCCGTCCGCGGCGCCGAAGTCGACACCGGCGGTGCTGCGGCCGAAGGCGAGGGTCGGCTCGGTGACGTGGGCGCTACGGCAGTGCGGGATGCCGATGCCGCCGTCGAGACCGGTCGGCATCTGGGCCTCGCGGGCCGCCACGTCGGCGAGGAAGCCCGCCAGGTCGGTCACCCGGCCCTGGGCCAGCATGCGCTCGGCGAGGGCACGCGCCGCCGCTTCCTTGGTGTCGGCGGACAGGTCGAGGTCGACCAGGTCCGCGGTGATCAGCTCGCTCATCGCGGGCTCCTCTGCACGCATATCGCCCGGGGGGAGGGGTGGGCGGAAAGGGGGACGGGGGTGCGGTGGGGGGTGGGGGTGCGGTGCACGCTGGGGATGCGGTGTCCGCTGGGGGTGCGGTGCACGCCCTGGATGCCGTGCACGCAGGGGGTGTGGTGCACGCCGGGGATGCCGTGCACGCCGGGGATGCCGTGCACGCCGGGGATGCGGTGCACGCTGGGGATGCGGTGTCCGCTGGGGGTGCGGTACACGCCGGGGATGCCGTGCACGCTGGGGGTGCGGTACACGCCGGGGATGCCGTGCACGCTGGGGATCCGGTGGAGGCACGTGGTCGTACGGGGGGACCTGGTCGTGCGGGGGAGCGTGGCCGTACGGAGGGACCTGGTCGTACGGGGCAACGTGGCCGTACGGGGCGACCTGGTCGTACGGGGACACCTGTCCGTACGGGGCGACCTGGTCGTACGGGGACACCTGTCCGTACGGGAAGCGCGGCGGCCGGGAGAACCCGGCGTCCCGCGCTCGGCGCGGTGGCTTCGGTGCTCGGCGCGGTCGCTTCGGTACTCGGGCCGCCTGGAGGGGGTGAGCGGGCGGCCGGTGGGGGGTGGGGGCGGGGTCATGGGGTCGGCTCCGTCAGCTCGCGTTCCAGGGGGAGGTCGGCGGTGACGGTCACCGTCGCCGGATCCAGGTCGGCGGGGGCCGGCATCACGCTGCCCGGCAGCTGGACGGCGGCGGCGCCGTGGGCGACGGCGGAGGCGAGGGCCTCGGGGCCGCTGCCGCCTGCGATGAGGAAGCCGGCCAGGGAGGCGTCGCCGGCGCCCACGTTGCTGCGGACGCCGCCCACGCGGGCGCTGCCGAACCAGGCGCCGGTGTCCTCCACGAGGAGCTGGCCGTCGGCGCCCAGGCTCGCGAGCACGGCGCGTGCTCCCAGCCCGCGCAGTTCCTCGGCCGCCTTCACCGCGTCACCCACGGTCGCCAGCGGGCGGCCGACGGCTTGCGCGAGCTCCTGGGCGTTGGGCTTCACCACGTCGGGCCGGGCGCGCAGCGCCTCGAGGAGCGCCCGCCCCGAGGTGTCCAGGGCGATGCGCGCTCCCCCGGCGTGCGCTCGCGTGACGACCTCGGCGTACCAGGAGGGCGCGAGCCCCCGGGGCAGGCTGCCGCAGCACGCGATCCAGTCCGCGTCGCGCGACTGCTCGCGCACCGTGTCCAGCAGCAGTTCCTGTTCGCCCGCCGACAGCTCCGGTCCGGGCGCGTTGATCTTCGTGAGCACCCCGTCGGACTCCGCCAGCGCGATGTTGGAACGGGTGGCTCCGGCGATCGCGACCGGCGCGACCTCGATGCCCTGCACGTCGAGCAGATCGGCGACGAGCGCACCCGCCGCACCCCCCAGGGGGAGGACCGCGACCGTGCGCCGTCCGGCGGCCGCGACGGCGCGCGAGACGTTCACGCCCTTGCCGCCGGGGTCGGTGCGCTCGGTGTCGGCGCGGATGACCTCGCCGCGCGTCAGGGCGACGACCTCGTAGGTGCGGTCCAGGGACGGGTTGGGGGTGACCGTGAGGATCATGCGCGTACCACTTCCGTGCCGCCGCGCTCGATGACGGCGGCGTCCTCGGGGCTCAGCCCGCTGTCGGTGATCAGCAGGTCCACGTCGTTCAGGTCGCCGAAGCGGGCGAAGTGCTCCTGGCCGTGCTTGGTGGAGTCGGCGAGCAGGACGACGCGGCGGGCGGCGGCGACGGCCGCGCGCTTGACCGCGGCCTCGGCGAGGTCGGGGGTGGTCAGACCGTGCTCGGCGGAGAAGCCGTTCGCGGCCACGAACAGCACGTCGGCGCGGATCTCGGCGTACGCGCGGAGCGCCCAGGCGTCCACGGCGGCGCGCGTACGGTGCCGTACGCGCCCACCGACCAGGTGGAGCTGGATGCCCGGATGGTCGGCCAGGCGGGCGGCGATGGGCAGGCTGTGCGTGACGACGGTGAGGGAGGACTCCAGCGGGAGCGCCGCGGCGACCCGGGCCAGCGTCGTACCGGCGTCGAGGATCATCGTGCCCTCGGCCGGCACCTCGGTGAGGGCCGCCTTGGCGATGCGGTCCTTCTCGTCGGCGGCGGTGGACTCGCGCTCGGTGAGGTCCGGTTCGAAGTCGAGGCGGCCGACGGGGATGGCACCGCCGTGCACCCGGCGGACGAGGCCGGCCCGGTCGAGTGCCTTCAGATCGCGGCGGATCGTCTCCGCCGTGACCTGGAACTCCTCGGCCAGCGACAGCACGTCCACCCGGCCGCCGTCACGGGCGAGCCGGAGGATCTCCTGCTGCCGTTCCGGTGCGTACATGTCGTCGGCCTCCGAGGTGAGGGGCCGATCACCGGCCCGTCGCTTCCGGTGCCCGGGCGCCCGATCGCTTCTCAAGCAATGCCCGAACGTGTGGTTTAACCGGCACGCTACGCCAGCACTTCCGGAAAGTAAACAGATTCGGACCACATTCGGGCATGAATGGGCTTCCGAGTGTGTCCGAAGCACTGGGGACCGCTACGGGCCTGGGTCTACCGCTGTCAGGCGTCAGGCTCGGCGGGCGCGGGCTGCGAGGCGGTCGGCGAGCGCGATGACGAGGGTGCGCAGTTCATGAGGGCGTTCGATGACGAACGGCCGGTCAAGTGAGGCGAGTACCGGCGGCAGCCAGTCGAGCCTTTCCGCCCTCAGTTCGACTCGCAGCCAACGCTCGGTCGCCGGATCCGCGCCCGGCGCGGGAGCGGGGTCCTCCAGGCTCGCGACGCCGGCCGGAAGGCGGGCGCGGATCTGATCGACCGTCCCATGGATCCGCAGGACCACCTCGTACCGGTACTCGGCCGTGGCGAACCCCGACAGCACGCGCTGTGCCGGATCAGGTCCGGCGGGCGCCTCGAACGAGCCGGGCAGGGTCCTCGCGGCCGCGATGCGATCGAGCCGGAAGGTCCGGTCCTCGCCGATCCCGGGGTCCGCGCCCGTGACGTACCACCGGCCCGAATGGGCGACGATCCCGTACGCGTGCAGTGAGCGTTCGCTGCGTCGGCCGTCGCGGTCGGTGTATCTGATCGAGAGCGGCCGCCGGTGGCGCACCGCATCGGCGACGGTGAGCAGGACCTCGGAGTCCGGGGTGGCGAACCGGCCGGGCGGGGCCGTGAACGCGAGGGATTCCAGGACCCTGTCGAGCCGGCGGGCCAAGCGCTTGGGCAGCACCCTGCGGATCTTGGCCGCTGCCGTCTCGCTCGCCGTGTCCGCCGCCGTCGTCAGCCCCTCCCGGCGACCGGCGACCAGGCCGAGCAGTACGGCGAGCGCTTCGTCGTCGCTGAGCATGAGTGGAGGCAAGCGGTACCCGGAGGCGAGCCGGTACCCGCCGTAGCGGCCCCGCACCGCCTCCACCGGCACGTCGAGGTCGATCAGCTGGTCCACATACCGCCGCACGGTCCGGCCGTCGACGCCGAGCCGGTCCGCGAGTTCAGCCGCCGTCCGGATGCCGCCCGACTGCAGCAGCTCCAGGAGAGTCAGCACGCGCCCGGTAGGTCGAGACATGCGGGGAAGCCTAATGCGAATACCGGACCGGTTCTGTCCGCTATCCGTCCTAGCCTGCGAAGCCCAACGGCTCCGTCAACGCGGGAGAACACCATGGACTTCGTCTCGATCCGGATCATCACCAGCGACGTGGCGCGCCTCGTCGAGTTCTACGGGAAGGCGACGGGGTTGCCGGCGACCTGGGCCACCGAGGACTTCGCCGAACTCGGAACCCCCTGCGCCACCCTCGCGATCGCCGGCACCCGCACCGTCCCGCTGTTCGCTCCGGGTTCCGCTCGCCCGGCGGACAACAGCAGCGTGATCATCGAGTTCCTCGTCGACGACGTGGACCGGGTGTACGCCAACCTGACCGGTTTCGTCGGCGACTTCGTCAACGAGCCCACCACGATGCCGTGGGGCAACCGGTCGCTGCTCTTCCGCGACCCCGACGGCAACCTCGTCAATTTCTTCACGCCGGTCACTCCGGCCGCCGCCGAGAAGTTCGCTCGCTGACGCCGCACACGGTCACCCGCGCGGGAGCCAGCCGGTCCCGGCACCGGCAAGGTCGGCTGCGGCTTCCTGCACACCGCGGTCGACGAGCACTCCCGGCTCGCCCCGGAGGCTCAGCGGGCCGGCAGGGCCTGCGACACGCCGGCGCCGCCAGCGGAATGCCGGCGCTGGGCCCGGTGGCGCGGTACCCGGCAGAGGCGGAGGCATGGCCGGAGCGTGGGTGAGCGACAGCAGCACCATGAGGTCAGTCCATGACCTGCATGTACGGCATCCTCGTAGCCATGGCGGACACCCCGGCCCGGCTCCTGCACCTGCTCTCCCTCCTCCAGACCCCGCGCGAGTGGCCCGGTGGCGAGCTGGCCGACCGGCTCGGGGTGTCGCGCCGTACGGTGCGCCGGGACATCGACCGCCTGCGCGAACTCGGCTACCCGGTGCAGGCCACGAGGGGCGCGGACGGCGGCTACCGGCTCGTCGCGGGCAAGGCCATGCCGCCGCTGGTGCTGGACGACGAGGAGGCCGTCGCGATCGCGGTCGGACTGCGCGCCGGCGCCGGGCACGCCCTGGCGGGTGTGGACGAGGCGTCGGTACGGGCGCTGGCCAAGCTGGAGCAGGTGCTGCCGGCCGGGCTGCGGCACCGGGTGGCCACGCTGCAGGCCGCCACGACGCCGCTGACCAGCGGGGACGGTGCGAACATCGCGCCGGAGACGCTGACCGTGATGGCCTCCACGGTGGCAGGGCGGGAACGGCTGCGGTTCGCCTACCGCGACAAGGACGGCGGCGACTCACGCCGGCTGACCGAACCGCACCGGCTGGTGTCGACCGGGCGCCGGTGGTACCTGGTCGCCTACGACGTCGATCGGGCGGACTGGCGCACGTTCCGGGTGGACCGGGTCAGCGCGCCGTTCGCGACCGGTGTCCGGTTCGCGCCACGGGAGTTGCCCACCGGCAGCGCGGCCGAATACCTGCGGCACTCCATCAGCCGGCGGCAGGACACGTACGCGTTCGAGGTCCGGTTCGCCGCACCGGCGGAGCGCATCGCCACACGGCTGCCCACGCGGGTGGGGACACCCGAGGACGACGGAGAGGGCGGGTGCGTCCTGCGCGGCACCACCGGCGATCCCGTGGAGTGGCTCGCGGTACGGCTGGCGATGGCGGGCTGCGAGTTCACCGTAAGAGAGCCGGCGGCCTTGGTGCGGAGCGCGAGAGAACTGGGCGGGAGGCTGAGCCGGGCGGCAGGCGGAGGCTGAGCCGGACGGCAAACGCCGGGGCTGAGCCGAGCGGCAGGCGGAGGCTGAGCCGGACGGCAAGCGCGGAGGCCGAGCCGGACGGCAAGCGCGGAGGCCGAGCCGAGCGGCAGGCGGAGGCTGAGCCGGATGGCAGGCGGAGGCTGAGCCGGATGGCAGGCGGAGGCTGAGCCGGACGGCAAACGCGGAGGCCGAGCCGAGCGGCAGGCGGAGGCCGAGCCGAGCGGCCGAGCGGAGCCTGGCGGCGGGCCGGAGCCGTGAAAAGCGGCCGGGCCTGGCGAGCGGCCGAGCCGAGCGGCAAGCCGAGCCTGGCGGCGGGCCGAGCCGTGAGAAGCGGCCAAGCCTGGCGAGCGGCCGAGCCTGGCGAGCGCATGTCCGATACGACCCTCACGCTCGGGCGGCTGCGGTCTCAGCGACGTGGACGCCCACGCTCGCCCGGAATCTGGTCTTCCGCGTCTTCCCGGCTTCCCGTGTCCTCCGCGTCCTCGGCGTCCCAGCCGAAGTCCCGCAGCGCGCGCAGGTTCCGCAGCGCGAGTGCCGCCGGGCCCTGGGGACCGGTGGGCGGAGACGCCGTGGCGGCCCAGGACTCCACGGCCACGCGGACGGCGGCCCCGGCGACGGCCGCGCCGAAGCGGAGGGCGGGGGTGACGTGCACCGAGGCGGAGGGGGCCGGTACCGAAGAGGGGACGGAGGGGGCCGACGCGGAAGCGGCCGGTGCCGAGGCCGACGGGGTCGGGGCCGGTGCCGAGGCGGAGGGAGTCGGCACGGAAGCGGCCGGTGCCGAGGCCGACGGGGTCGGTGCCGAGGCGGAGGGGGCCGGTGCGGAAGCGGCCGGTGGTGGGGCGCAGGTGGCCGGTGCCGGTGGCGCGGCAACGTTGTCGGCGTCCCTGCCCGCGGACCGGCGTGCCGCGAGGATCTCGCCAAGGGTCCCTTCCGCCGCCTGGCACACCTCCGCCCAGACCTTGCGCAGAGCCGGGCTGGTGTCGGCCAGGCGGACCAGGGTGCGGACCCATTCCCAGGTGGCGGCGGACACGGCGGACCCGGGGGTGAGGGTGTGGCGGACGGCGTGTTCCAGTGCCTCCGGGACAGTGAGGTCGGCCGGGGCCGCGCGTACCGCTTCCGCCCAGCGCTGGGCGCCCGCCGCGTACAGCGGAGCCACCGCTTCCTCTTTTGTGGCGAAGTAGCGGTAGAACGTCCGCGGTGCGACGCCCGCGGCCAGGGCGATGTCCTCGGCTCGGGTGGCGCGCAGGCCCTGGTGGACGAACAGGCCGGCCGCCGCCCGAGCGATCTCCATACGGGTTTCGGCCTTCCGGCGTTCGGTGAGGGAGACCGGCGCGGAGGCGGAAAACCGCTGGTGGGCGGGGTTGGGGGTGGTGCTCATCTCGGCAGGCTATGCCCATGTGACAGAATCTGCCATCCGGCGGTCCACCCCGGGGTTCAGGTACGGGGTGGGCCGCCGTTCCCATGCGCCGCCCTCAACCCCCAGGGGGTGCCGGGAATCCCCGGCACCGCAAAAGGAGCCGGGCTCCGGCGCCTGGGGGGGGTAGGCGCCGAAGCCCGGCTCTGGGAGGTCCCGGCGCCGGGGGGGGGATTGCGTCGGGACGTGGCTCACGTGGGTCGGCCGATGGTGTGAGGCCGCGTGGGGGACGGCGGTCCGCCACGGCCGATGGTGCGGGCGATGTCGTGACCCGGTCGAAGGTGGGGCGACCGAGCCGATGGTGCGAGTCCGGTGTCGTGACCCGGTCGAAGGCGGGGCGACCAGGCCGATCCTGCGGTGTCGGTGTGGTGACCCGGTCGGAGATGGACCGACCCGGCCGTTCGTGCGATGTGCTGCCCGATGTGCTGCTGACCCGATGCTGCGGTCCTGCGGTGGGGTGGCGGTGCGTACCGCGGTGGTGGGTACCGCCGTGGTGAGCGTACTGCCGTGGCTGCCGTGGTGCGTACTGCGGTGTGGTGGGGAGTGCGGTCCTGGAGCCCCGCTCCTGGGCCCGGAAGGGTTGTTCCCGCCGGCCTGGGACTTGAAGCGACGGGACCACGTCATGTTTGCGCCGTCTTTCGCCACCGGGCGTACGCCGCACCGCGGGGACCCGTTCGCCCGCCCGGCACGCTCCCGCGCCGAACAGAACCGCCCTGGGCACCCCGCACCGAACGGAACCACTCTAGGCGCCACCGCACCGAACGGAGCCGTCCGACGCGCCCCGCACGGCACGGAACCGCGCGCCGCGCCCCCGCCCCCCGGCTCCGTTACGCCGCAGCGTCGAAGCCGGTGTCGCGGGCGAGCTTCTTCAGCTCGAGGAGCGCGTGCTTCTCGATCTGGCGGATGCGCTCACGGGTCAGGCCGTGCTCCTTGCCGACCTCGGTCAGGGTGCGCTCGCGGCCGTCGTCGATGCCGTAGCGCATCTTGATGATGGAGGCCGTGCGCTGGTCCAGGCGGCCGATCAGGTCGTCCAGTTCCTCACTGCGCAGCAGCGTCATCACGGACTGCTCGGGGGAGACCGCCGAGGTGTCCTCCAGCAGGTCGCCGAACTGGGTCTCGCCCTCGTCGTCCACCGCCATGTTCAGCGAGACCGGGTCGCGGGCCCAGTCGAGGACGTCGATGACGCGCTCCGGCGTCGAACCCAGCTCCGCCGCGATCTCGGCGGGCTCCGGCTCGCGGCCGTTCTCGCGGTTGAACTCGCGCTGCACTCGGCGGATGCGGCCCAGCTCCTCCACGAGGTGGACGGGCAGCCGGATGGTGCGGGACTGGTCGGCGATGGAGCGGGTGATGGCCTGGCGGATCCACCAGGTGGCGTACGTCGAGAACTTGAAGCCCTTGCGGTAGTCGAACTTCTCGACGGCGCGCACCAGGCCGGCGTTGCCCTCCTGGATCAGGTCGAGCAGCGGCAGGCCACTGCGCGGGTAGCGCCGGGCGACCGCGACGACCAGGCGGAGGTTGGAGCGGATGAAGACGTCCTTTGCCCGCTCACCCGCAGCGACCAGCGCCTCCAGCTCCTCGCGGGTGGCGTCGGCCTTGCTCTCCTCGCACCCGTCGAGGACCTGCCGCGCGAACACACCCGCCTCGATGGTCTGTGACAGCTCGACCTCTTTTGCGGCGTCGAGCAGCGGCGTGCGCGCGATCTCGTCGAGGTACATACCGACCAGGTCGCGGTCGGCGATCTCCCCACGGGCGCGAACACTGCTTGCCGAGTCGGCCGTCTCGCCGATGGCGGACTGACGACGGGCGACGGCACGGGTTGCCATGCGTGCTCCCTTGCGATGGTGGGTTGGCGGGTGGTCGTGAACGCTCGGCGCTTCGGGGACTGTCTTCGGAGTCTCTCCGAGTGCCCTGCATCCGTGGGAAACAACGACTGGAATCCGGACAGAATTCCCAACCCGCCCCCCGATTTTTCTGATCATGCAGTACCCTGTCGGCCACGCGGGGAGGCAGGATGCCGTCGGTACACGCAGAGGTGCAGGTCAGGCCGGGAGTCGAGAGCGACCTGGAGGCCCTCACGGATCTCTACAACCACTACGTGCGCGAGACGGCCATCACATTCGACACGGCCATCTCACTGCGGAAGAGCGCCGCCCTTGGCTGCTCTCCCACCCGGAAGACGGCCCGCACCGCCTGATGGTTGCGAGTGACGCGCTCTCACAGCGGATTCTGGGGTACGCCACATCCAGCCCTCACCGGCCGAAGCCCGCGTACGGCACCTCGGTGGAGACCACGGTGTACGTCGCACCGGACGCCGGCCGGCGCGGGATCGGCAGCCTGCTGTACGACGCCCTCTTCGAGGCGCTGGCCGAGCAGGACGTACACCGCGCCTACGCCGGGATCACCCAGCCGAACGAGGCCTCCCGGCGGCTGCACGCCCGTTTCGGCTTCCGGTACATCGGCACCTACCACGAGATCGGCCGCAAGTTCGGCCGCTACTGGGACGTGGCCTGGTACGAGAAGGAGCTGTGAGGCCGGTCAGCCGAACTGGACCGACCGCTTCGCCATCCCCATCCAGAACCCGTCGATGACCGATCGCTGCGCGTCGAGTTCCCCGGCCGCCTCCGCCGCGCCCATGGTCACGAAGAGCGGGGCGAAGTGCTCGGTGCGCGGGTGGGCGTAGCGGCCGGCCGGGGCCTTGTTCAGGAAGTCGAGCAGCGCGTCCCAGTCGCGGGACTCCAGGGCACGCCGGCCCCAGTCGTCGAATTCGGAGGACCAGCCCGGGACGCCGCCGGTGTGCCGCAGGGCGGCGAGGTTGTGGGTGAAGAACCCGGAGCCGACGATCAGCACGCCCTCGTCGCGCAGCGGGGCGAGCTTGCGGCCGATGTCCATCAGGCGGACCGGGTCGAGGGTGGGCATGGAGATCTGCAGGACGGGGATGTCGGCGGCCGGGAACATCTCGACGAGCGGGACGTAGGCGCCGTGGTCGAGGCCGCGGTCGGGGATGTCCTGGACGGGAGTGCCGGGGGCCCGCAGCAGCTTGCGGACGGATTCGGCCAGCCCGGGGGCGCCGGGGGCGTCGTACCGGACCCGGTAGTAATGCTCGGGGAAGCCCCAGAAGTCGTAGACCAGCGGGACGGGCTCCACCGCGCCCAGGGCGAGCGGGGCCTCCTCCCAGTGGGCGGAGATCATGAGGACGGCCCTGGGGCGGGGCAGGCCGGCGGCCCAGGCGGCGAGCTGGCCGGGCCAGACGGGGTCGTCGGCGAGCGGCGGGGCGCCGTGACTGAGGTACAGGGCGGGCAGGCGCTCCGGCGTGGCGCCCTGAGCGACGTCCTGGGCGGTGGCGGACATGGTCGCGGCTCCCGATCTCCAGATGCTTTAACTCTCAAGCTCTCATCACGAGAATACGCCTGACTTGTTCAAGTTTCAAGGAGGCGCCTCGTAGAGTTGACGCATGACTACGGCACCGGACTCCGCCGCGGGCCACCGCTGGCTCACCGACGAGGAACAGCGCGTCTGGCGCGCCTACCTGCACGCCACCACCCTGCTGGAGGACCACCTCGACCGGCAGCTCCAGCGCGACGCGGGCATGCCGCACATCTACTACGGCCTCCTCGTCGGCCTCGCCGAGGCACCGCGCCGCCGGCTGCGGATGACCGAGCTGGCGAGGAACGCGAAGATCACCCGCTCCCGGCTGTCCCACGCGATCGCCCGGCTGGAGAAGAGCGGCTGGGTGCGCCGCGAGGACTGCCCCTCCGACAAGCGCGGCCAGTTCGCCGTGCTCACCGAGGAGGGCGTGGAGGTGCTGCGGCGTACCGCGCCCGGCCATGTGACCGCCGTGCGTCAGGCGCTGTTCGACCGGCTGAGCCCGGAACAGCAGAAGGCCCTCGGCGAGATCATGGAGATCGTCGCCGAGGGCCTCCAGCCCGACGAAGCGGGTGCGGACCTGCCCTGGCTCCGCTGAGCCGCCGTACGGGCGGTCGTCGAGGCGCCGCCGTACAGGCCACCCCCGAGTCACCGCGCAGACCACGGTCAAGTCGTCGCGCAGACCGCCCTCAAGGCGCCGTACGGGCCGCCGTGCGGGCGGTCAGTGGGCGACCACCGGCCGCCGTGGGGGCGGTCAGTGGGCGACCACCGGCCGCCGTGGGGGCGGTCCGTGGGCGACCACCGGCCGCCGTGGGGGCGGTCAGTGGGCGACCACCGGCCGCCGTGGGGGCGGTCAGTGGGCGACCACCGGCACCTTGAACTCGTCCTCGGCGCCCTCGCCGGAGGCCACCGGGGTGCCGCTGCCCGGCCGGCCGGCGTTGACGAAGGTGAAGGCGATCAGCGAGGCGAGCGCGAGGATGCCGACGGCGAACCAGATCGCCGTGCTGTAGCCGTGCACCATGCCCTGCAGCCTGACCAGCTCCTGCTGCGGCTTGGCGGCCGCACCGGCGATGTGGTCCTTGACGTACGACGCGGTCGCCGAGGCGGCGATGGTGTTCAGCAGGGCGGTCCCGATCGCGCCGCCCACCTGCTGCGAGGTGTTGACCATCGCGGAGGCGACACCGGCGTCCCGGGGCTCGACGCCCTGGGTGGCCAGGGACATGGCGGGCATGAACGCCGTACCCATGCCGAGGCCGAGCAGCACCATGGCCGGCAGCAGCAGCGTGGTGTACGAGGAGTCGATCTCCAGCTGGGTCAGCAGCAGCATGCCGAGACCGGCGACCAGGAAGCCGGGGCCCATCAGCAGGCGGGCCGGCACCCGGGTCATCAGGCGGGTACCGATCTGGGTCGAGCCGGTGATCATGCCCGCCACCATCGGCAGGAAGGCGAAGCCGGACTTGACCGGCGAGTAGCCCTTCACGACCTGCAGGTAGTAGGTCAGGAAGAGGAACAGGCCGAACATGCCGATGATCGCGAGACCGAGGGAGAGGTAGATGCCGCCGCGGTTGCGGTCGGTCACCACGCGCAGCGGCAGCAGCGGGGCCTTGACCCGGGACTCGACGATCACGAACGCGAGCAGCAGCACCACGGAGCCCACGAACATCGAGACGGTCACCGCGTCGCCCCAGCCGTCGGACTCGGCGCGGGTGAAGCCGTAGACGAGCGCGACCAGGCCGAGGGTGGACAGGATCACGCCGGGGATGTCGAGCGGGGAGCGGTTGCGGCCGCCCTCCGGCTCCCGGATGACGAAGTAGGCGCCCGCCGCGGCGACGACGGCGAACGGGACGTTCACGAAGAAGGTCCAGCGCCAGTCCAGGTACTCGGTGAGGAAGCCGCCGAGGATGAGGCCGACGGCACCGCCGCCACCGGCGATCGCGCCGTAGATGCCGAACGCCTTGGCGCGTTCCTTGGCGTCGGTGAACATCACGGCCAGCAGCGACAGCGCGGCCGGCGCGAGCAGGGCGCCAAAAACACCCTGGAGGGCGCGGGCGCCGAACATCATCGTGCCGGTGGTGGCGGCACCGCCGAGCGCGGAGGCGGCGGCGAACCCGCCGAGGCCCAGCACGAAGGCGCGCTTGCGTCCCCACAGGTCGGCGATGCGGCCACCGAAGAGCAGCAGGCCGCCGAAGGCGAGGGCGTAGGCCGTGACGACCCACTGCCGGTTGCCGTCGGATATGCCGAGGTCCTGCTGGGCGGAGGGAAGGGCGATGTTCACGATGGTGGCGTCGAGGACGACCATCAGCTGGGCGAGCGCGATGAAGACGAGCGCCTTCCAGCGGTTGGCGTCACCTCTCGGTGCGGCGACGCCGGGAGCCTTGAGGGCTGTGTCGGACATGGATGTACCCACTTCGGGACCTCGTGACGGAAATGACGGAGATGACAGTGATGAGGGAGATGAAGGAAAAACGGTGAGAAAGCGGAGCTGAAGGGAACGTGCCGGCGCAGCGCGGCGCGTGGGCGCCGGTACTGGGTGCCAGGAGTGGTCTAGGTGTGGGCTCGGCGCGCACGTGGCCGGTGCCGGGTCGATGGTCGGATCGGGCGCCGGTCGGTCACCGGATCCGGCGTCGGTGGATCACCGGCTCCGGCCGGTCACCGGTTCCGCGCCGGCCGCTCATCGGCTCGGTCTGCCCGGTCGGCGCGGCTGGTGCGTTCGGCACGGCCCCGTTGCCGCCTCGATCGCTGTTGCCGTTTCGGTCGCGCTTCGGTTTCGGTCGTTGCTGCTGTTTCGCTCGCTGTTGCCGTTTCGGTCACTGTTGCCGTTACGGTCACCGGTGGTCGCTGATCGGTCGCTGGTCGGTCGCTGATCGGTCGCTGGTCTTTCAGGACGGGCGCAGCTCCTTGATCGTGACGGCCGTACCCGGCAGGGCGGAGTGGGCGGGTGCCCGCAGGCCGTCGAGGAGCAGCTGGAGGTGGCGGTGGACGAAGCGGTCGCCGTGGAGGCAGTCCGTACCGGCCGGGGGCCGGCTGAGCTGGGCCACGGCGATCAGCAGGTCGCCGACGCCGACGTCGGGCCGGAGCTGTCGGGCCGCCTTGGCCCGGCCCATGACCTCTTCCACGAGCTGCTCGACTCGCTCCCGGGAGGCTTCCAGGTCGGGGTGGTGCCGGTCGAAGCTGTCGGAGATCATCGGGCACAGCGCGCTGATCCGCTCGTCGGCGGCGGCGTGCACGAAGCGCTCCAGGGCCGCGAAGGCGTCCCCGGTCTCGGCGAGGGCCACTTCGGCCGCCTCGGCCGTCCGGTCCATGACGGAACAGACGACCTCGCGGACGAGGGCCTCGCGGTCGGGGAAGTTGCGGTACACCGTGGCGTTGCCCACGCTGGCCCGGCGGGCGATCTCGTCCAGCGGCACGTCCGGACCGTGCTCGACGAACATTTCGCGGGCGGCGGTGACGATCCGCTCCCGGTTGCGCACGGCGTCGGCACGGGGCCGGGGCACCTTGTGCGGCGCGGGGGAGGTCGCGGTCGGCACGGCGTACTCCTTCGAGGCGTTGAGGGCGATGAGGTGAGGCGCTGGGGCGATGGAGCCTTGGGGGCGATCCGGGGAGGCAATCCCCGTTTCGCTCGGACACAGGGCTAAACGGGGAACCAGTCCCCGGTTATTTCCCACCGCCGCAAAGAATCACTGTGACCTGAGCCACATTCAACATCCGCCGGACTTCACCCTCTTGCCGGCCGCGCTTCCCACGTTCGGTCTCCCCCAGCGCGCGCCCACCACCCTGCCGACACAGGGTGATCGAAAGGGTGCAGCCGGAGACCGGGGGCTGCCGTGGAGCGAGAGGTCCATGCATGCAGCCGCACTCACCCCGCCGCCGCATACACGCGCACCGCATACGCCCGGATCACATAAACCGGGCCTGCATAGGCCAGGACCGCACAGGACCGGATCGCACAAACCCAGACCGCCCAGGCCCGGACCGCACGGGCCGGGATCGTACAAGCCCGGACCGCCCAGGCCCGGACCGCACGGGCCGGGATCGCACAAGCCCAGACCGCCCAGGCCCGGATCGCACAGGCCAGGACCGCACAAGCCCGGACCGCCCAGGCCCACGCCGGATACAACCGCGCCGGGTGGCCGCCCTCGCCGCGGTGACCGTGCTGACCCTCACGGTCAGCACCTCGGCCGGGACCGGACATCTGACGGCGCCCACCACCGCCGGGCCCATCGGCCTGGCCCGCTCCACCGCCCTGTCCCCCTGCATGATCCACAGCGGTGTGGAGGTGCAGATGACCGAGGGGGTCCCCACCCCGCGCGGCTACTCCCGCTCCCTGGGGACGGTCCACGCCCTGACCCTGATGATCGATTTCTCGGACGCGCCCGGCAGGGGCAGTGCCATGGACCGCTTCCGCGAGTTCTTCCCGCAGACCCAGGAGTGGTTCCACAACGCGTCCTACGGCCGCCTCGACTACCGGCCCGAGACCCCCATCACCAGCTGGCTGCGGATGCCGAAGAGCTTCAAGGAGTACGGCATAGAGCGCGGCGCCCCCTTCGATCCCGGCTACCGGCAGCTGGTGCAGGACATCGTGGCCGCGGCCGACCCGAAGGTGGACTTCCGCTCGTACGACCTGCTGAACGTGCTGGTCACCCCGAACGCCGGCCCCTCCGCACTGGACACGGTGCTGTCCGTCAGCTTCGCCGGGAACGGGGAGGCCCCGACGGCCGACGGCGTGCCCGTCGCCAACGCCTCCTTCGTCTACTCCCGCCAGGACGACGGCTCCGGCTCCTACACCCGCACCGGCTACCGGGTGCTTCCGCACGAGAACGGCCACACGTTCGGCCTGCCCGACCTGTACACGCAGGAGGGCGGGGGCGCGGTCGGGCACTGGGACATCATGAGCGAGGACTGGGGCGCCAACAACGACGTGCTGGGCTGGCACAAGTGGAAGCTGGGCTGGCTGGACGGCAACCAGGTCGGCTGCGCGGCGGCACGGGGCAGCGCCGACTACGTCCTGACGCCGCTGTACAAGCCGGGCGGCGGCAAACTGGTCCTCATACCCGTCGACGCACGGACGGCCTATGCGCTGGAGCTGCGCACACAGGGCGGCAACGACGAGACGGTGTGCCGGCCGGGCATCCTGATCTACAAGGTGGACGCCACGGTCGACACCGGACGCGGTCCGGTCACGGTCTACGACAGCCACCCGGGCAGCGGCGGCTGCACCCGCAGCCCCAACGTCCACGCCGAACTCTCCGACGCCCCCTTCGCCCCCGGAGAAACCTTCAAGGACCCCCGCCACGCCATCACGGTGCAGGTGCTGAAGGCGGACGAGAACGACAACTACCGGGTGCGGGTCACGCGGGGGTAGGGGGCGGGGGCGCCGCCGGGGGCGGCAGAGGTGCGGAGCACACGGGGCGGCGGGGTCTACCGTAGGCGTGTCCGTACGCCGTACCGGAGAGACGATGCCCGCGAAGACCTCCCAGGATGCCGGTGACCGCGCCGAGGACGGGCCGCCGACCGGGACGGCAGGTGCCACGAGTGCGGCCGGGGCAGCCGGGGCTCCTGCGGAGGTGGTCGGCCCATTGGTGCGCGGGATCGGGGTGCTACGGCAACTGACCGAGGCGGGCGGCTCGCTGAGCCCGAGTGCGCTGGAACGGGCCACCGGGCTCGCCAGGTCCACGGTCGACCGGATCACCGCGACCCTGGCCCGCATGGGCCACGTCCGCATCGACGGCCGGGACGTCGTCCTCACCCCGCGCGTGATGGAGCTGGGCAACGCCTACCTGGCCGCCCTGCGCCTGCCCGCGCTGCTCGGCGCGCACGCCGACGCCCTGGCCGACGAACTGGACGAGTCGGTCTCCCTCGCGGTCGCCGACCTCGACGGCGTCCGCTTCATCCACCAGGCCACCCGCCGCCGGGCGATGTCCGTGAGCTTCCGCATCGGCGACCTGCTCCCGGCCGAACGCACCGCGCCGGGAGCCCTGTTCGCGACCGCATGGACGGAAGCGGACTGGGAGCGGTGGCGTACGAGGCGACGTCGGGACCCCACGGACGGCTCCTTCCCGGCGGTACCACCACGCACCGCACTCGCACCCGAGCCGACTGCCGAGGCCACGCCCGTACCCCAGCCGGCGCCGCCCCTCACACCGGATCCCAGGCCCGAACTCACTCCCCCCACGCCCGAACTCGCGCCGACCACGCCCGAACTCGCGCCGCCCACCTCAGAGTCGGCGCCCGAGCCCCGGCCCACGGCCGACGACTCCGCGAAGCCGACGGCCGACGACTTCGCGGGGCGAGTGGCGGACGAATTCGCGGGGCGGGTGGCCGACGACTTCGCGGAGCGCGTGGCCTACGACTTCACGGAGCGGGTGGCCGACGACTTCGCGGAGCGCGTGGCCTACGACTTCACGGAGCGGGTGGCCGACGACTTCGCGGAGCGGGTGGCGGAGGCGCGGCGGGTCGGCTGGGCGCTGGACGACCAGCTGATCGAACCGGGCCTGATCGCGGTGTCCGTGCCGGTGCGCGAGCCAGGCACCGGCCGCATCGCGTGCGTGGCGAGCGTGGTCAGTCACACCAGCCGGCACTCGACGGCGGACCTGCGCAGCACCCTGCTCCCCCGGTTGCGTACGGCGGTGGCGGCGATGGAGGCGGAGCTGCGGACGGCACCCCCGCCCGGGCCCGGACCCGCGCTCTCGGGCCTGGCCGCGTGGACCGGTGCCTCCAAGCAGGAACTGGGCAGGGGCTTCGTGGAGTCACTGGCCCGGGGTCTGACCGTACTGACCGCGTTCGGCGAGGGCCGCCCGGCGCTGCCCCTGACCGAGGTGGCACGTGCGACCGGCCTGTCCCGGGCCACCGCCCGCCGGGCGCTGATCACCTACGAGCACCTGGGCCTGGTGGCCGCGCACCCCGACCGCACCTTCACCCTCACCCCGCGTGTGCTGGACCTGGGCTTCCCACCACTGTCGCGCAGCACGCTGCCCCGGCTGGCCGAGCCCCGTCTGCGGGCGCTGACGGACCGGTTGCACGAGGCGACGGCGCTGGCGGTGCTGACGGCTGACGGCACCCAGATCCAGTACACGGCGGGGGCGGGGGCGAGCCGGGTCCTGACCGTGCACATCACCGTGGGCACCCGGCTGCCGGCCGAGGAGACCTCGCTCGGCCGCGTCCTGCTGGCCGACACCGCCGAACCACCGCCCCCGGCACTTGCCGGGATCCGCGAGCGGGGCTACGCGCTCGTCGACGAGGAGCTGGAGTCCGGGCTCCGGTCGATCGCCGTGCCGGTACGGGACCGGGAGGGCCGGACGGTCGCCGCGGTGAACGTCGCGACCCACGCGGCCCGGCGCACGGTCGAGGACTGCGTACGGGACCTGCTCCCCGAACTGCGCGCGACCGCCGACCGCATCCAGGACGACCTGCGCACCGCCTCCGCCTTCACCCCGGTCCCGCTGCTGTGACGTCCCCGCCTCCGACAGGCGACGACGACGGCGAACCCCATCCCCGCGCCCCGCACCGTTTCCCCACGGTGCCCACGCTCGCCCCACCGGTGGACCGATTGCAGCGCCGTCGTGCCTTCCCGGGGCTCGTACCGTACGCCTGGTCCGACACGCCGAACGCCCCGTGCAGGCGCCCGGTGTTGAGGCCCGGCGGGCCGACCGTATGCGAGGTCCTCACGTCCCGGCCCGCGTCCGTCCAGACCTGCCCGCTACGGGCCACCGCCTGGTCGGAGGACTCCTTCAGGACGCTCCTCCGGCGCGAAAACCCGATGCCTCCCTGTGGAACGGACGTCTCATCTCCCACGGACTCAAAGCCGAGCACCTCCTGACCCTGGGGGTTCGTCCACGTCCGGAACCCGGCCGGCCGCGCACTGCACGAGGGAGGTCGTGCCGAGCCACCCAGCCCGGGACTCCCCCTCCCACCCTGCTCTCACCACCAGCGGCCGCCCGAGCCCCGATCCGGTACTCTGTGGATCGAGCGCTCTGGCGGGCGTTGCGCCGTACCACGCGGGCTCCGCGTGACCCTACGACGTTGCAGCGCCAGGTCGCCCAGGGCTTGATCAAGAGACCCGGCCACGACTCGTCCGTCGAGTTCCGTGCAAGGTTTCGCACAAGCCCGGCCTTCGTAGCTCAGGGGATAGAGCACCGCTCTCCTAAAGCGGGTGTCGCAGGTTCGAATCCTGCCGGGGGCACAGCAAAACGCCAGGTCAGAGGCCCTTCCGTCCATCGGACGGGAGGGCCTTCGTACTCGCAGCACACATATGGCACACATGCGGCTGCGGGCGGAGGTGGGGAGCTGTGCGAGATGCCCGCAAAGGACGAGCTGGCCCGGCGCCGGTACGAGAGGCTGGTCGCCCGGCTTGAGTCGCTGATGCGGGCCGCGCTGAAGCCGGCGTACAAGGGGTACTACGGGCAGCTGATCCTTGGCGCTGACGATCTTGCGGAGATGGGCGAGCTCAAGGACGTCCGGCGTGCCGCCAGGGAAGCGGGACGGCGTCTCGGCTGGAAGACGACCACCCACCTCGTCGGTGGGAGGCTCTTCGTCCTCGACGAGCGCGAGGTGCCCGAGAGCATCGAGCGGTTGGCTGGGGATGCGGCCGCTGCTGCGATGGACCGGTTCTGGGAGGAAAGCCGTCGGCCGCGACTGACCTGATCCGAGGAAGACGCAAGGGGGCACCCCACCGCATCAGCGCGGTGGGGTGCCCCTTCGGTTACGGCGCTCCGGCACGGGTTAGGCACACATCACGCGGCGCCTTCCTCCAGGGCGGCCACGGTCTCGGCCGCCTCACGGGCCTTCCGCTCCGCTTTCTCCAGCTTGGCCTTCGCCTTGGCCATTTGCTTGGAGCGGCGCTTGTGCATCTTCTTCGAGACCTCGTCCAGTCGGTCCGGGAAGAGGTGGCCATACGTGTCCAACGTCAGGGTCGCGGACTTGTGGCCCAGCATCGTCTGTACGACGTTGACGTCCGCGCCACTGGCGATGGCGAGCGAGGCCGCCGTGTGCCGCAGTTTGTGCGGGGTGACCCTGAGGTGGCCCAGCCCGGCCTTCACGACCGCCGGTGCGAAGAACCGCTGACGGAAATTACGGGCCCTCAGCGGTCCGCCCTGCGGGGCAGTGAAGAGCAACTCCTCATCTCCCCGCTCCTGAACGTGCGGCTTCAACTCCTCTACGAGGAACCGCGGGATCGGTACGGACCGCCGCTCATGGTTCTTGGGGGTGTCGAGGTAGAGCTTGCCGTTGTCCTCGGCGTACGCCTCGACGATGTGGGCCCGGCAGGAGGCCAGGTCCACGCGGCCCACCTTCAGCGCCGACGCCTCACCCCAGCGCAGACCGGTATAGGCCAGCAGCAGGATGAACACCCGGTAGGCGCCCGACGCGTTGGCCAGTGCG
Source organism: Streptomyces sp. NPDC096012 (assembly GCF_040426375.1). Taxonomy (NCBI): domain Bacteria; kingdom Bacillati; phylum Actinomycetota; class Actinomycetes; order Kitasatosporales; family Streptomycetaceae; genus Streptomyces; species Streptomyces sp. NPDC096012. The sequence goes on along the minus strand of NZ_JBEOTD010000001.1, from coordinate 387,653 downwards.
TCGACCTGCATGTCGTCGAGGTACACGTGGTCGGCAGGCGCCGCCTTCGGCAGGGGCACGCCGACAGCCGGGTTGACCGCCAGACGACGGGCCTTGACCGCGTAGCCGAGAACGCGGCTGAGGACGACGTAAGCCTTGCGGACCGACCGGGGGCTGAGCTTCCTGCCGCCGGTCGCCTCGCCGGACAGCAGGTCCGCAAGCCACTTGGCGATGTCCTCGAAGTGGATGCGGTCCAGCGGGGTGGTGCCCCATCTGGGGATCACGTGGACGTCGAGAACGCCGCGATAGCGGCCCCGGGTTGAACGCTTGAGATGGATCTGCGCAGACAGCCAGGACTCGGCTACCTCTGCGAACTTCACTCGTGCGGCGGCCGGATCACGGTAGGAGCCGTCATTGAGACGGGACTCCATCCTCGTCCGCTCCGCCTCGGCGTCGACCTTGCGGGTGAAGGTCTTCATCTTCGGCTTGCCGTCAGGGTCGTACCAGCGGACTCGGTAGCGACCGGGTGGCGTACGGCCCGCCCGCTTGGCATCAGCTGCGGCACGCGCGTACGCCGCGTGCCCTATGCGGTCCTCGATCCAGACTCGCGCCAACTAGCACCCCTCTCGGTCGCCGCTGGTCACCGACGGTAGCGGCAGGAGTAGCGTGGCGGCGGGGATGCCCAGCGCGGTGGCGATCACGACGAGGTCGTCGATGTCGCAGCGACGGCGCGCGCGTTCGGTTCGGCTGAGGGCGGTGTTGGTCATCGGTCGGCCCAGCGCAGTGCAGCGAGCGGCGAGCTGGTGCTGGGTCAGGCCGCGCACGAGGCGTAGGTGCTCGATGGCGCGGGCGGTGTGGAGGCCGGCGGGGCCTATCTCGACAGGTCGGGTTGCCATAACAGGTAGCTGTAACTTGCGGCCGGGCGCTATGGCAAAAGTTGGTTCTTAAACTCTACAGAAGTCACCCGAGGACCGCGTGGCGTTCCTCTCATCGAATTCTGGCACATCACGAGCCGTCCCTTCGGGAATGCCGTGCTACCTTCCCATCGCGCACTGAGTATGGGCGATTAGAGCAGGTATCAGCCGAACAGTGCACCAGGTTCATCGGATGACACCCGCGCACTCCGCAACACCGCCGACCTGCGGAGGTATCGGATTCCGACACCTCTACCGATAACTTCGCCGTAAAAAATTTCGGGTTCCGTGGAAGCGATTTTGGCAACCGCTCATCCACCCTTACTGTTTTCGCCTCCCCAGCCACGCTGAGAGAAGTAGTACAGAGTTTCAGAACCAACTCTGGACTTCTCTCCGTGAGGTGTGGCTGTGTTGTCCAGGCCGTTGTCCAAGACCGAAAAGGAGCCCCGTGCCGACCTCTTCTCCCCGTAGCACCAATGCCCCTGCAACCGCTGCAGCTGCCCGTGGCCCGCTGGCCACCCCTGCTGAGGTCGCCGCCTTTCTCGGGGTGCCGGTGAAGACCCTCTACCAGTGGAAGTACCGGGGCATCGGCCCCAACGTGCACAAGGTCGGTCGCCACCTGCGCTACCGCTGGCCCGAGGTGGACGACTGGGTGAACGCCCAGTCCGCGTACGACCTCACGGCCTGAAGCCGCCCTACCGGGACAACGAAACGGCTCTCGGCGAGCCACCGCCGAGAGCCGCAGAGTCCCTGCCGTCATCGCCCTTGAACGATCGAATCGGTGGGCCGGACCTTGCCCGTCCGGCCCACCGGGAAGGAACGCCTATGGACGAAACTACGTCCCCCACCACCCCCGCCGCATCCTCGATACCCGCCTGGCCGCCCGTCGCCGTCCCCAGCCAGGATCCTGCCTTGGGTGCCTCCGCAGCGGACGACGAGCGAGGGCAGGCCAGCGAAGGCGCGCAGCTGCTGGACGAGCTGCGGGAAGCCATCGCGCGGTACGTGATCCTGCCCAGCAGCGACGCGCTGACCGCCGTCACGCTGTGGGTGGCGACCACGCACATCCAGCCAGCGCTCCAGCACGCGCCCCGTCTGGCGGTGGTCGGACCGGCGAAACGGTGCGGGAAGTCCCGCCTGCTGGATGTGATCACGGAGACCGTGCGCGAGCCGTTGATCACCGTGAACACGAGCCCGGCGGTCGTCTTCCGCGCCATCGGTGACGACCCGCCCACCCTGCTGGTGGACGAGGCCGACACCATCTTCGGCAGCATCAAGGCCGCCGAGAAGAACGAGGAGCTGCGCGGCCTGCTCAACGCCGGCCACCAGCGCAACCGGCCCGCCCTGCGCATCTCCGGGCCCGAGCACAAGCCGCAGGCGTTCCCCACCTTCGCCATGGCCGCGCTCGCCGGTATCGGAGACCTGCCGGACACGGTCATGGACCGGGCTGTGGTGATCCGTATGCAGCGGCGCAAGCCAGGTGAGCGGGTGGAGCAGTTCCGCTCCCGCCGCGACATCCCCGCCCTGCACGCCCTACGTGACCGGCTGACCGCCTGGCTGCGCCCGCTGATGGACACCGCAGCCGACCTCGTGCCGCCGATGCCGGTGCAGGACCGAGCGGCGGACACCTGGGAGCCGCTGGTGGTCGTCGCCGAACTGGCAGGCGGCCCCTGGCCGAAGAGGGCACAGGAAGCGTGTGCAGCGATGTGCGCGGCCGAGGTCGGCCAGGACGACGAGGCCAACATCAAGACGCGCCTGCTGAAGGACATCCGCCGCGTCTTCGCGTGCTACAGCGATCCCGACACCGTGCGCACACGGGACCTGCTGGAAGAACTCCTCAAGGACCAGGAGGCTCCTTGGGCGGAGTACCGCAACACCGGACTGACCCCGCGCTACCTGGGGATCTTGTTGAAGGACTTCGGTATCCAGGCGGCCGTCCTCCGCTTCGAGGGCGGACGGCAGGCCCGGGGATTCACCCGCGCGCAGTTCACCGACGCCTGGGCCCGCTACTGCCCCGAGGAGCAGCCACCCGGCAGCAGCGGTGAGACCACAGGTCACGGGTCGCCCGTCCACCCGTAAACACCCGTCGCACACGTCGCACCGCAGGTCAGCCCCGTGACGGGTCCGGCGACTGTGACGGGTCCTCCCGTATCACCCCAGGCTCCCGTACCTGCCCTGACCAGGCATGCGACGGGTGCGACGAGTCCGCCGCCCTCCCCGCCTCCTGCCTCTTGCACCCGTCTTCCCCCTGGAGTGCACGCTTGCCCTCACGCATCGCCCAAGCCTCCGTGCCGGTACTGACAGTAGCGATCCGCCTCGGGGTCGCCCTCGTCGGCACGATCGGCTTCGCCCTCTCCTACGACGCCCTGCGGCAGATGGCCGTCGCCATCCACGTGCGCGGAGTCCTCACTTACGCCTTCCCCCTCGTGATCGACGGGTTCATCGCCATCGGCGTCGCCGCCCTGCTCATCCTGCGCACCGCACCCTGGCGATCGCGTCTGTACGTCTGGGCACTGGTCGGCCTCGCCACCGTCACCAGCATCTGGGCGAACGCTCTGCACGCCGTCCGCCTCAACCAGCAGGCGCACACCGCCGGCCTCCACCTGGACGACGTGACCGTCGGCGCCCTGTCCGCCATCGCCCCACTCGCACTGGCCGGCGCCGTACACCTCGACCTGGTCATCCGCCGCCATCCCACGCCTCGCGCCCAGGAGGTCGCCGCCACAACGAGCCACACCTCCAGCCACAGCCACAACGGCACGCACAGCGGCAAGCCGCCTGCCCATTCGCAAGACGACGGCTTCCTCCCGAAGCCGGCACCGAGCGCGCCCGACGTGCCCCAGCCCCCAGACGTGGCGGAAGCAGCCGTCAACGTGCCGGAGGCCCCGAAACCTCTCGCCAAAGAAGAAGGACACGAGCGGGACGCCACGTTCGACGAACTCCTCGCCATCGCCCGCACCGCACCGCTGGGACGCGGAGACCGTGCCTCACGCCGCAACATCGAGGCAGCCATCCGAGCCGCCAGACACCGCATCGGCAAGGACCGCCTGACCCAGATCAAGGACCAGGTACAGGCCGAACTCGACCAAGCCGCGCCTCAGCAGCAGACCGAGTCCGACATGGAACCCGCCGGCGCCCACTGAGCCCGCCGCCGACCATCGCCCTTCGCGCTCGATTCCTTGCGCTCGACCCTCGCACGGGGACGAGCAGCCCACGTTGGAATCAACGCGACCTCTTCCCCAACACCGCATGGAGAACTACTCAATGCACGACCGGCATCACCAACTGCCCACCGATCAGGCGCAGATGACTACTACCGCCACCGGCGCAGCAAGGTATGGCGTTGGACCGTCCAAGGGCCGATCCAACGCGAACATCTCCGCCCCGGGGGTGGCGGAGGACCTCGGGCACCGGGGGGTGCCCGAGGAGGAAACGCCCGCCAGCGCGGCCGAGCAGTCCCCCACCGCGCCCGCCAACGAAGTCACCCTGCGTCGTATCGCTCGACGCCGTGCCCGCGAGATTGTCCAGCGCAAGCAGCGTGTCGACGTCCGCTACAGCGTCGACGAGAAAGTCCGGATCCTCACCCGCGCCCGCAAGATGGGCATCGCCGGCGCCCACCTCGTCGGCGCCGTGATCATGGCCTACCTCGACGGCGATCTCACCGTGGGCTTGCCCGGGCAGCGCACCCAACTCGATGACTGCCTCGACAAGCTCGACGCTCTGCGGGCCAAGGTCGCCCGCATCGGCAGCAACGTCAACCAGATCGCCCACCGCCTCAACGCCGGCGGCGATCCACACCCTGTGGACACCGCTATCCTCGCCCAGACCGAACGCACCCTGGACGCCGTCCGCGCCGCCATCGGCGACATCGCGCAGACCATGAACCACGCCGTCTCCGCGAAGGCGGCCCGGTGATCGCCAAGATCAGCAGCGGCAAGAGCACCGCCGGCCTGATCCGCTACCTGTTCGACACGAAGAAGGCCAAGGACCACACCGACCCGCACCTGGTCGCCTCCTGGGACGGCTTCGCGCCCGACCCCGGCCGCGCCGACGACGTCGATGCCGCGAAGAAGCGCCTCGTGGCCGACCTCGACCTGCGAGTCAAGCAAGCCCGCCGACTGGGCCGCGCACCCGAGCGGCATGTGTGGCACTGCTCCATTCGTGCCGCCCCCGGCGACCGGCACCTCACCGACCCCGAGTGGGCGCACATCGCACACCGCATTGTGGCGGCCACCGGCATCGCACCCGAAGGCGACCCCGACGGGTGCCGGTGGGTCGCCGTCCGCCACGCCGATGACCACATCCACATCGCCGCCACCAAGGTCCGAGGCGACCTGCGCACCGCCCGCCACTGGAACGACTACCTGAAGGCCGACAAAGAACTCGCCGCCGTCGAGAAGGAATACGGCCTGAATCAGGTCGTGCGCGGCGACCGTACCGCCGCCAAGCGCCCCACCCGCGCCGAGACGGAAAAGGCCCGCCGCACCGGCACGACTCTGACCTCTCGCGAGCGCCTGCGCACCACCGTCCGCCAGCTGGTGTCCGTCGCCACCAGCCCGGAGGAGTTCCTCCATCTACTCGACGGCGTCGAGGGCGTCCTCATCGACGTCCGACACTTCCCCTCCGGTGACGTGCGCGGGTACAAGGTCGCCGTGGAAGGCGACACCAACGCCGCTGGCGAGCCGATCTGGTTCTCCGGCGCCAAACTCGCCCCCGACCTGTCCTTCCCCAAGATCGCGGAGCGCCTGACCGCCATCGAGGCCCCGCCCGCAGCTGAGCCGGGCAGCCTGCGCCAGCCCAACCCGTGGCACCAGGCCACCGCCGCGGCCGAGCGCATCCCCTACCACCTCGACCACAGCGACGACGCAGCCGCCCAGGCCCACATCGCGGCCCTCGGCGAAGCCATCGACATCCTGCCGCTGCTTGCCCCCAGCCACCTGCGGCCACAACTGCAGCAGGCCGCCACCGCGTTCGAACGCGCCACCCGCTCCCGCATCCGCGCCCAGCAAGCCCAGGCCCGCGCCCTGCGGGGTGCCGTCCGCGCCCTGCGCACCTCACCGGTCGCCGGCGACGGGTCCGGGCTGGCGATGTTCCTCGACATCGCCGTCCTCGTCGTCATCACCGCAGCCCGCTGGCACCAGGCCCGCCGGCACGACCAGCAGGTCGCCGCCGCCCACCAGGCCCTGGTCCATCTCCAGGCCGCCTACCAACAGGCTACTGCCGGGCCGCTGGCCGCCCTGGCCCGGCGCAAGCCACCGGCCCACACCACGGAACGGCACGCCCAGCGCATCCTCATGATCCTGCCCGACCACGCCCAGCAAGTCCTCGACGATCCCGCGTGGCCTGCACTGGCTGCCGCCCTAACCGAAGCCGAGACCACCGGCCACGATCCCGAACAGCTCCTCCAGCACGCGGCACGGCAGCGCACCCTGGACGACGCCCGCTCCACCGCCAAGACCCTCACCTGGCGTATCCAACGCCTCGCCGCCCGGCAGGTCCGCAGCGACCGAGCACGAGCTACCCAAGCCCGCACCAGCGGTGCAGCCCTACCGGCACAGCCTGGCCAGACTCCATCCAGCCCGTCGCAGCCCGGCCTGGCGGCACCTACTCGACACCGGTAATGCCGGCGCTGACGGCCTCGCGGGCAGCGAGGCCGTCAGCGGGCGCGAAGGTACCTGTCGCATCCACTTTCAGGTTTCCCACACCGAAGGAACAGCGTCACCGCACCGTGCTGACCAGAGGCTCCAGCAGCTCCAGTGCTTCCTCCCAGCGGAAGCGTTCCGCCGCGCCGCCGGCCCTCGGCCGGTGCGGTTCGCAGGAACCGATCAGGACACCCATCCCCCGCAGCCGGTCCAGGCTCTGCTGGTAGGCGGGGTGGGCGGCCTGGGCGGAGTTCAGGTAGGGCAGGGCCACGGTCGGAATGCCCATGCCGTACGCCTCGCACAGGATCCCCAGGGCGAGGGTGTCGGAAATGCCGGCGGCCCATTTGTTGATCGTGTTGAAGGTGGCGGGAGCCACGGCGATCGCGTCCGCCGGGGGCAGGGGGCGCGGGTCTCCCGGTGAACGCCAGGCGGAGCGGATCGGGTAGCCGGTCTGTGCCTCGATCGCCTTGGTGTCGACGAAGCCGAATCCCTGCGGTGTGGCGATGACGCCGACGTCCCAGTTCGCCTCCTGGGCGGCGGTGATGAGCTTGCCGACGTCACGGGCCACGCCTGCCGCGCACACGACGACGTACAGGAAGGGCTTCTTGTCCGGGGCGGTCGGTTCGGTCACGCGGGGACTCCCAGTTGGCGGCTGAAGTGGTGCAGTTCCGGCAGGGTACGACGGCGGTCACGGGCGGCCATGTCGGCGACCAGGTTGCGGACGTCGGGGCGGCGAATGTCCTGGGCGGCGCAGGTCTCGGCGATGCGCAGGGCCTGGTAGCCGTCGGCGAGGCGGCCCTGCTGGCTGTAGGCGCGGGCCGCCTCGACCCATAGTGCCGCCCGGCGTTCGGGGACCGGAATGTGCCGGCGCATGAGGGGCCGGGCCGCCTGGAGGGCAAGGCCAGCGTCCCCAAAGGCCACCAGGGCGCTCAGCTCGTGCAGGGCGACATTGGTCGGACTGAAGGTGGCCCAGGCGTCGGGCCGGTCCAGGGTCACGTACTGGGAGACTTCCTTGGCCTCGGTGAGGAATTCCTTCGTGGCCGCGCGGTCACCGCGACTGCTGGCCGCGGTCACACCGCGCAGGAGCAGCAGTCCTACAGCGGCGAGGTACTTCGGCGAACGGCGGTCGTAGGAGCCGGTGAGCTGGTCGGCAGTGTGCCGGACGAGAGTGACGGCCTCGGTGGCGTGCCTCTCTCGGACCATGACGTGGGCCTGGACGCGGACGCTGGAGGCCAGGACCACTGGATCCCCTGAGCGTTCGGCCTCGGCCATCGCCCGGCCGACGGCCAGCCACGCGTTGCCCTGGTCGTGCTGCTTGAGCAGCAGGCTCGTCGCCGTCTGGTACGCCGTGGCCAGGAGCCGGGACACCGTATCCCTGTCCGTCGCCTCAGCGGCCGCCAATCGCAGGTCGGCGATCAGGCTCGGGAGGGTGCGCTCCAACTCTGTGTAGTGGCAGGTGTGGAAAAGCCTGAGTGCTGATCCAACGCGTTCGTACAGGACGGCCGTGTCCTGCGGGCCACCGGTACCCGCAGGGCCGGGACTGGGCAGGAGGGCCTGGACGAGGGCGGTGTGCGAGGCCGTAGAGCCGGCCGGGGCCGCGAGCGCTGCGATGCTCGCGGCGAGGAAGGTGCGGCGGTGCATGTCGTCAGTTTCTTGATCGGCGGCGGAGACGTCCTGAGTCAAGACGAGGCCCAACTCATGTGCCGGGATGTTCAGTTCCTGCGCGACGGCGCGTAGTACGCGAATGTCCTCTGTGCCACGACCGCTCTCCAGACGGCTCACCTTGGACTGGTGATACCCGAGCGCTGCGGCCACGTCGTGCTGCGAACGCCGCTGTAACACCCGTGCCCGACGGATCCGTTCTCCGATCCGTCTCGCTTCCTCATGCGCGTCGGCCATCTGCCACGGCTCCTTCCGCCGTCGCTGATCCTGCCTGCTCAATCGAGCATAGGTCAGCCGTAGTTGGCGGTGATGCAGCTCCTGCATAAGTCATGCAGCGCCCGCGCACGAGCTAACCACTCACGGCGACGGGCTGGTTGCTTGGTGTGGCCCACCTACACCGGGAGGCCGCCCATGGAAGCGCACCAGCTCACTCTTACCCTGCCCCCGACGCCTGTCGCAGCGACCGCGGCCCGGCACCAGGCCGTGAGCGCGATAGTGGGCTGGGACAAGGAGCTGAGCACCGAGATGGTGCGCACGGCTGAGCTGCTGGTCAGTGAGCTCATCACCAACGCTGTCCAGTATGCCGGCACCGGGTCGGTCTCACTCGCGGTCTGTCTCGACGAGGCCGTCCTGCGGATCGAGGTCTGCGACACAAGCCCGGTACTGCCCCAACCGGCTCTGCCCGATGCGGACAGCGAGGGCGGCCGGGGCCTCTTTCTCGTCGCTGCTCTCGCCGACCGGTACCACGCCGAACCGACCGAGACCGGCAAGCGCTGCTGGGCCGAAATCGACCTGACCAGCAAACCCAGCCAGGAAGTCGCCTGTTTCCTTCCCTTCCAGAGGAGTTGATGATGACGACCACCCACGCCCCCAGCGTGGCCGCCGAGGTCATCGCCGTACGTCCAGGGCCGCCGCTCGCCGGCACCGTGAGCGTCGACGGCTCCAAGAACGCCGCTCTGCCGCTCCTGGCCGCCGCGGCGGCCCTCGGCCGCCCGGTCCGGCTGAACAACGTCCCGGACAGCACCGACGTCCAGATCATGCTCACTCTTCTGCAACAGGCGGGCTGGCACGTCGCACAGCCCGTCGGCGAACCGACCACTTACGTGATCCTGCCAACGGAGGCATCGCGGGAACTGCCCGACCTTGCGCAGGCAGCCCACATCCGCGCCTCGTACTACCTCGTCCCCGCCCTGCTCGCGCGTTACGGCCACGCGCGGCTGCCCTGGCCGGGCGGCTGCCGGATCGGTGCGCGCGGGATGGAGCTGCACTTCAAGGTGTACGAGGCATTCGGCGACCGCAGCCGGCAGAACAGCTCCGGGTACAGCATCGAGGCCCTCACCTCTCACACAGGCACCGTCTCCATCGCACCGCCCTTCCGCTCTCGCGGTGCGACCGTGGCCGCAACACTGCGCGCCCTCACGACCGGCCGCCCCTTACGGCTGGGCCAACCCAACCTCTCGCCCGAAGTCCTGAGCGTGCTCGACGCCCTGAGTTCGGTGGGCTGGGAGACGCACGCCGGCGAGCATGTACTCACTCTCTCACCGCCCTCCTCGCCGCCGACTGCCCCCGCTGCCTGGACAGTGCCCGGAGACAAGATCGAGGCAGCCACGCTGGCCTGCGCGATCGCCGCGACGCGCGGTACTGCCCGTATCGACGGCGTGCAGGGCAAGGACATAGGCTCGTTCGTGGCTGCCCTTCATCAGCTCGGCATCCCCGCAGACGCGCAGCCTGACGGCCTTACTGTCCGCGCCCAGGAGACAGCCCCCACTGGCCGTCCCCTGCGGGCCATCGCCTCCCTGAGCCCGGCCGGCCTGGACGCCGACTTCGAACCACCGCTCATGGCACTCGCCCTCGGACTGCCCGGCACGCACCTGTTCGCCGACGCCATCAATCCCGGCCGCCACGGCAACCTGCTGCCGCAGCTGTCCCGCCTGGGCGCCGAGATCGAGGAGATCTCCCCCACCGAATGCCGCCTGACCGGGCCCCAGCAGCTGACGGGCGCGGGCGTCGAAGCCACCGACATCCGCACCGGGTCCGCCCTCATGATCGCGGGCCTCACCGCCCGAGGCATCACAACCATCGGCGGCCTCGACCAGCTGCGCCGCGGCCACGCCGACCTGTCCGGCAAGCTGCGCGCCCTGGGCGCCGACATCTGCGAGGTCACCCCATGACCACCGACAGCCGCAACCTCCGCCAGATCGTTGCCACGACCGACGTCCACTCCTCCTTCCACAACGCCGCGTCATTCCTGACCCACCTCCACGCGCTGCGCCCGACCTCGCTCATCGTGGACTGCGGCGACTTCTTCGAAGGCAGCGGCTACTACCGCCTCGCCCGCGGCACCATCGAGCGGGAGATCCTGCTCAAGCTGTACGACGTGCTGGCCCCCGGCAACCACGGCTGGCCCCACCACTTCGAACCCGACCTTCACCGGCGCACTGTCTGCGCCAACGCCGTCGACGCCAACACCGGCGACGCACTCTTCCGCCGCCTTTACATCGCGGACATCGCTGGACGTCGCGTCGGCGTAACCGCTGTGATCAGCCGGCAAGCCTTCCACTCGATCCCGGCCGCCCAGCGAACCGGCCACTGCGTCACCGATCCGGTGCAGGCCCTGCGCGACCTGATGCTCGTTCACCACCACGAGCTGGACAGCTGGGTCCTGCTCAGCCACTCCGGCTTCGACGAGGACCGGAAACTCGCGGCAGCCTGTCCCTTCCTCGACCTGGTCTTCGCCGGGCACTGCCACAGCGATCAGTACGGGCCCGTCCGGGTCGGCGACACACTGGTCGTCAAGGGCCGGGAACTCGCCGACGGCTATGCCATCGCCACACCCGTGGGCACAGGATGGGGTGCGGGCCCCACGTCCTTCCCGGATCGGGCCCCGAGCGTCCTTCCCACGGAGCTAGCGGGCCTGTGCTCACGCATCGAGGACGTCAAACAGCAGCTGGCCGGCGTCCTCGGCCCGATCAGACCGGCCTACCGCCACCAGACCCTCGACCGGCGCAGCCTGCTCCTGGACCTCACCGCCCGCCTGCGTACGGCACTCGGGGCAGACGCGGTCATCCTCAACGAGACGGCACTACGCGCCGTACCACTCGGCGACACCCTCGCCCAGGGGGACCTGCTCTGCATCGAGCCGTTCGCCAACCAACTGGTGCACGCCCCCGTACCTGAGCCTGCACGCAGCGACCTCCCCAGCTGGCTGTCACATCTGACCACCCAGACCGGGCCGCTCGTCACCGCCCCCGACCCCTTGCCGGACGCCATCACCACCGTGCTGACCACCGACTACCTCGCCGACACCTACCTCGGCGAGCGCACACACGAGGCTGGCCTGCGCCTGGACCAGGCCGTCCAGCACGTCCTCACCGCTCCCGACACCGCGGAAGGCGACAGGTAATGATCCTCACCGGCCCGGAGATCACCGCTGCCGCTCACGACGGCCGCCTCCGCATCACCCCGTTCGCCGCCGACCAGGTCAACCCCAACAGCTACAACGTGCGTCTGGGCCCCACCCTGATCACGTACACGAGCACGGTCCTGGACGCCCACCGGCCCAACCCCACCCGCGCAACCACCATCGGCCCGGACGGGCACGTCCTCCAGCCAGGCGAGCTCTACCTCGGCCACACCCTCGAAGAGGTCGGATCCGACACGTTCGTGCCGCTGCTGTTCGGCCGCTCCTCCGTCGGACGTCTCGGCCTGTTCGTCGAGATCACCGCCCCCATCGGCGACATCGCCTTCCACGGCCAGTGGACGCTCATGCTCACCCCGATCCGACCTCTGCGCGTGTATGCCGGCATGAAGATCGGGCAGATCATGTTCTTCCTCTCCACCGGTGCCGTGAACCCCTACCGCGGCAAGTACCAGGCCGCCACAGGACCGCAGCCCTCCGCCTACTGGCGAGACCTCGCCCGACTCCGGGCGGTGGCATCGTGATCCTCACCGGCCCCGCCATCGCCGCCGCCGTCCAGGCCGGCGAGATCACCATCGACCCGTACGAGCCCAGCCGCCTCTCCCCCAACGCCTACGACTGGCGCCTCGGCGACACGATCCGCGTCTGCGACGGCGACCTCGACGCCGCGACCCCCACCGCCTTCACCGAGCAACCCATCCCTGACACTGGCCTGGTTCTGCGCCCTGACCTGCTCTACCTCGGCATCACGCTGGAGCGGACCGGTTCGGAGACGTACGCGCAGCTGCTGAACGGCGACCGCACCACCGGCTCCCTGGGCATCTGGGTCCACGTGTCGGCTCCGCTCGGACACCAGGGCCATGCGATCCGCTGGACGCTGGAGATCCGCGCCACGCGACCGGTGCGCGTGTATCCGGGCATGACCTTCGGCAAGCTCGTCTTCCTCACCACCTTCGGCGCCCCGGCCAGCTACCAGCAGCAGCCCGCCAAATACGCGTCGACAGACGGCATCGACATCTCCCGCCTTTACGAGGAGATCGACGGAGGAGCGCGGTGAACGCTCGCTCGGCCACGGGCCCGATGGCCGCCACCTTCCTGGATCTCCCCGCCGGAAGCCCCGGCGGCAGCGTCGAACTCTTCCTCGACCTCTACACCGGCCAGCAACCCCTCATCCCGGCCCGCGCCTTCATGCTCACACCACCTGGTCACGCTCCCCGTCCACCCGCCGGACTCAACCTGCTGCCCGTGGCAGGCAAATGCCTGGAAGGGACGGCCTTCAGCCGCTACGTCGCCACCCTGCGCAGAGCGCTTACAGCCGCGGTCGATCCCACACAGATCGACGTCCTCCACTTGCAGCACCTCGTATTCGGCGCCACACCGGCCCTCATCCGCGCTCTGCCCGCCCATCCCCGGATCGCCCTCGTCCACGGCACGGACCTCCTCTTCGCCGAGACCCACCGAGACCAGCTCCAAGTGCTGCGCGAGACAGCCAGGGCCGCCGACGCCATCGTGGTCCCCACCAACGCAATGGCCGACCGCCTCCTCAAACTCGCCCCGCAGATCGAACGCCGCAAGATCACCCACATCCCCTGGGGTATCCCCGACCACCTGCTCACCGCCCCGCCCGCCCGGCCGGCACGCACGTCCACCAGCCACCTGCGGCTCCTGTACGCAGGACGCCTGACCGCCGAAAAGGGCGCCGAGACCCTGATCAAGAGCCTGGCTCCCGTGCCCGGCATCGAACTGAGCGTCGCCGCGCCCAGAGCCCAGTTCCACGCACTCGCCCCACTGCTCCAACGAGCAGGCGTACGAGCGCGCTACCTCGGCTGGCTCCGCCGCCCACAGCTGTGGAAAGCCTTCACCGAACACGACGTATTGGTCATGCCGTCCACCACCCTGGAAGCCATGGGACTGGTCGCGCTGGAAGCCCAAGCGTGCGGACTGCCCGTCCTCTACCAACCCGTACCCGGCCTCAGCGAAGCGCTTGCCGCTTCCGGCATGGCCACCGACTTCAACCACTCCGCCGCGCTCGCGCGCGACCTCGACCGGCTGAGAAAGACACCCGGACTGCTGACCACCCTGCGACAGGCGGGCTACTCCAACGCGGCACGCCATCCCCTCTCGGCGACCGCACGGTCCCTGACCGACCTCGGCCGACAGCTCACCTGAAGCGACCGCCGGACGACCCGACACGGTCACTACCCGAACCGCCCCGCGAACGTAACTACGCTGACCGACGGGATACCCCGGCGAAGAGGGAGACCATGACGTACGACCGCGACCGCATCGAAGCCCTGCTCGACGAGGGAGTCCGCGACAAGGTGTATCCCGGTGCCGTGTGGGCCGTCGGCGACGCCACCGGCACCCTCGCCCAGGGCACCACCGGCGTCCTCGACCCCGACGAGCCGGACGTGCCAATGCGCACCGACACTGTCTTCGACGCGGCCAGCCTCACCAAGATCCTGGCCGTCTGGTCCTCCATCGGCGCCCTGTGGGAGGACGGCACCCTCGACCTCGACCAGCCGCTCGGCAGCTTCTGGCAGGAGGTCACCGGGCACCCACTCGGAGCCGTCACCGCCCGGCAGTTGCTGACGCACACCGCCGGCGTCCCACTGCGAGCCCAGCTGAAGAACCTCTACGGCGCCGACCCGGACGACATCCGCCGCGGCGTACTGCACGAGCCACTCCACCGGTCACCCGGCGAAGCCGTCGAGTACACCGACCGCGCCGCCCTCATCCTCGGCTACCTCGCCGAATACCTCTCCGGCCACCCGTTGGACCAACTGGCCACCGCCCGCACCTGGCGCCCACTGGGCATGACCTCCACCCGCTTCGGCCCCCTGCCCGCCGAAATCGCCGACCGCTGCGCACCGACCGAACTCGACCAGGACACCGACACCCACCTGAAGGGAACGGCCCACGACTTCTCCGCACGCCTCCTGGGCGGTGCCTGCGGTATCGCAGGCGTCTTCACCGTCCTGGACGACCTCGCCGCCTTCCTCCGCTACATGCTTGACGGCTCCACGTCCCGCACCAGCGCAGGCTTCACGACCGCGTGGACCGCATGCTCCCTGACCATTCAGACCGGCGGGCTCCAGCCGGCCCGTGGACTGTTCTGGCACCCCGCCCCTGGTACGTCCGTGGAAGAGGATGTGTGGGTCCACTACGGCTTCACCGGCACAGGGATGTGGATTTCGCCTGCTCGGGGCCGGTGGGCAGCACTCCTGACCAACAAGCTCTACTACACCCGCGACCGCGCGCCACTGACCGATGTCCGCAACGCATTCCGCGCACTCGCCTTCGTGTAGGGAACTGGACCGAGGGGCCGGGTTCTAGCCCAGACACCGATCCGAGAAGCCCCTCCAGCTGCGGGCGCCGCCAGCACGGTCGTACCCGCTGACGGACGCCTCGCAAGCAACTACTATTCCGGCATTCGGGCTACGCCTGGGGGGCAGAGTGAGTCTGTGGGATGCTCGCGTCGCTGAAGCGCGATTCAATCGTCGCCGAGAAGCTCGCGAGAGGAGGTGAATCATGAGCTTCCCCGTAGACCTCACAGCGGCGCTCAGCGGCGCCTCGGTCGCACAGTTGCACAGCTGGCGACGTACCCACTTGCTGGAGCCGGAAGTGCAGGACAACCCGGTCCGCTACTCATTCCGCGACGTGGTGGCACTCCGCACGTTCGTATATCTACGCAGCAAACTGCCCCTGCAGCGTATCCGAAAGGCTATGGATCAGCTGCGCAAGTGGGACCTGACCGAGCATCCGGCTGCCTACAAGCTCGTCACTGAAGGAGATTCAGTCTTCCTCGTACAGGAGGAACGAGCCATCGACCTTGTCCGTCGGCCCGGTCAAGAGGTGATCTACAGCTTGGCCAACGTCTTCGCGCCCTTCGAAAACATGCAAGGACGTTCGGTCGCAGACTTCCGCCGTCCTCGGCCACACCTGGAGGTCAAGGAGAACAGGCTCGGAGGATGGCCGACCATCCAAGGGACACGCGTACCGTACGACGCTGTCGCCAAATTGGTCGCCGGAGGCGTCGCACCTGCCGAAGTACATCGTTTCTACCCGACCGTCGAAGTGTCCGGAGCGGCAGACGCAGCGGACTTCCACCAGGAGGTCGTGCAGATCGGCGGTCGCGCTGCATGAGGTTCTTCTTGGACGAGAACGAGACGCCGGCCATCCTGCCCCCTCTGAGCACAGTCTTCTTCCATCACGAGTTCCGCACCGCCCATGACGAGGGGCTGTCGGGGGTGACGGACACAGAACTCATACGCGCAGTCAGTGACCGCGGCTTCGACGCAATCATGACGCAGGACCGCAACCAGTTGTCGAACCGGGACGAGCGCGACGCACTCATAGAGACCGGCCTCCACTGGATCGGCCATCGTCAACCCGACGCGGACGGCCTGCTGTACATCGTGAACTCCACGGCCGCCTACCTCGCGGCCATGCCGCACATCCTGGACGAGATAAGCAACCTCACGGGCGCCCATGCCTTCCACGTGCGCAACCTTCCCCTGCTGAAGGGCCAGCGCGTCACAGTCAGCCGCCTCAAGACATGATCCTTCGGACGCCCTGTCGTCGGGGGCGTGCTGAGCCGTCCGGACGGGTTCAGCGGTTGATCCACCGCTGCATGAGTTCGGGGTAGCGATCCCCGTTGACATCGATCCGGTCGGCCGTCTCGGTGATCTCCTTCAAGTCCGCCGGGGCGAGCACGATGTCGACCGCGCCGGCGTTCTCCTGCATACGGGCCTTCTTCGTCGTGCCGGGAATCGGCACGATCCAGGGGTGCTGGGCTGCAACCAGACCAGCGCGATCTGCACGGTGGTCGTTCTCTTGCATGCGGCGATGGCCGACAGCCCGGCCAGGGCCTGGCTGGCTGCGCGGGCCTGCTCGGTGAACCGCGGGAGGGTGCCCCGCAGGTCGGTGTCGCTGAACGACGTGGTGCTGGTGATGGCACCGGTCAAGAAGCCCTTACGAGCGGGCGGAAGGGAACGACCACGCCCAACCGGCGCAGGGAGTCCTCGACTGTCGCCCGGATGTGCTCGGGACGGCTGTCCAGGCCGGTGGCTTGGGAGCTGTCGAAGGAAGCCGAACTTGATGGCGATGACGACCTCGTCGCGTACGGGGGTCAGTGCCTTGCCGACGAGTTCCTCGTTGGTGAACGGGGCGTAGATCGATGCCGTCGGTGTTCCGCAACGCCTTCCGAAAGCTGGCTTTCACTTAGGAACCGGTCCCCCTGGCGTGGGACGTTTCGCTCGGATTGGTTCGGAGACCCGGTGGACGGAGGTCGCGTCGCGTGCGGGTTCGGAAGTGAGCTGGCATTCAATTCGTCCACCCGCACTGCCGTCCGTCTTTGATCACGGGCGGCAGCGCTGTGCTTTGCACAGGGGGCCTGCGCGGCGGCCAGTGCTGTCCGCAACCGGCGCGCATCCGGTGGCACCTGTCGCGACAGGGCAGGGCGGGGTGGCGCCCATGCCCTTACCCCGTCGGCCCTCGGCTGTGAGGTGCGCGTCCTTCGACGCAGCCGCTTCCGGTTGCGGCCGACGTACGGTTGAAGTACCGAGGGCATCACGCACTCCGGCCCCACGCCGGGTCGTCCTCGGCGAGAGACGAGTGAATCCGGGCCGCCCCCGTGGTCGGCGCGGAGACGGGTCGGCACCATGTCCGCCGCGGTCGAAGCAACTCAGCGCAAGCTCATCACGGCAGGAACCGCGCCGAGCGCCCGCGCAGGTCCGCAATCCCGCCGAGGAGAGACGTGATGGCCCTTTCCCGGCTGGACATCCATCGGCGGAACCGAGGAGAACGAACGCTCGTCACGCTTGCCGGCGACATCGGGCCAGCCACGACGCCACTGCTGCGCGCCGCGGTGGAGCAGTGTCTGTTGGACGGCGTCACCGAGATCGACATCGACCTGGCCACGGTCGGCTCCTGCGACACGAGGGGCTTGGACGTCCTCCTGTCGGCAGCACAGCGCGCCGGCCGGGTCCACGCTCGCCTGCGGCTGCACCATCCGTGCGCGCGGATGGCACGGCTCCTGGATGTCACCGGATCGACTTCGCTGCTCATTACGGACCCGGCGAGTCCCGTGCCGCCCACCGCGTCCGGCGACCTCATGAGTACCGCGACGCGGGCGCCCGAGGACCCCGTTCGTCGGCCGGACCAGCCGGTCCTCAGGGACGGGATCCGCCTTCGCAGGCTGACCCGCCGGCAGGCAGAGGACATGCGCGAGGACATCGCTGACCTGGCTGCGGAGTCCGTCGCGGGCACCGGCGGCGAGGCGTACCTCGATCGCGGGGACTTCCTGCACCGCTTGGCGGTCACCGCTCACCGCCCCGGCTTCGCCCTGCTGGTCGCCGAGACGACGGTGCTCGTCGGTTGCGCCTTCGGTTTTCCGATGGGCCCCGACGGCAGCGGCCGCCGGCAGGGCGGCGGAACGCTCCAGGAGATCATCCAGCGGCTCACCTCCTGCGCGCGGTTCGTCGTCCTGACCCAGGTCGTGGCCCATCCGCACGTTCAACACCGCGACATCGCCCACCGCCTGCAACAGCGTCTCCTCACAGACCTACACTCCTCCCTCGGCATCACCCTGCTGCATCCTGCCGACCAGACAGGACAAGCCGCCTTCTCGTCCTGGGGCTGGCAGAACATGGGTGAGGTCGTGGGGCTGCACGGCGCCGTCGCCCCCTGCGTGCTGACCTTGTCCGCCGAAGGAACAGCTCTTGCACGCCGGTGATGCGGCAGTGCGATGGCTGCGTGCCACGCCGTCTGCCACAGCCGGGAGTAATCTGAGGCATACCGAGAACTTCCGGGCGCACGATGACGGCGGCGCCGTTCCCGGCGAGTGACACGAGACGGGCAGCCGGAAACCGCACGGCCCGGAACGGGATCGCACGATGAACGCCATCACACAGCCCGCCGAAGGTACGGCGCCAGGTGACGGACACTCCTACCGCATGCCCTTGCCCCGGCTGCGCCTCACCCCGGACGTCAGCCATGGCCCTCTGGACGGCGCATGGTGGCCGCGCTGCGACGCACTGGAACTGGAGCTGCCCGTACTGGTCGGCTCCTTGGATCCGAGCATCGGCACCATCACCCGCGTGACCGTGGGGACGGCCGCCTGGCCCGATGCCCCGCAGGAGGTGATGGCACCCGGCCACGTGATCGAGGTGGTGCTGACCGATTCCGCCGCCGAGGCGCATGCCATCACCGTGGACTGCGGCACCGTGGGGCGCTGGGAACTGCTGGTGATCCCCCCGGACGAGCCGGGCCGAGTGGCCACCCAGCTGCTGACCGCTGCTGCCGACCCCGCGAACCCACTGTCGGCTCCGCGCCTGCTGGCACTCGCCGAGAGCGGCCTCGACGGACAGGACACTTGGGAGTCGGAAGGCGGAGCCGGACCCAGGTAAGCAGCCCAACCGGCTCCACCCGACCGGCGGGCCGGGCATCCACGACCGCATGATGGAGCCATGGCACCGACAGATCCGTTGTCATCCCGGCTCACCCCCCGAAACGTGACCGCGGAAGGCGAGGGGATGACAGCAGGACGGCGCCCGGACCGGTCCGAGAGCTTCGGGGAAGCGCTCCTCGGAAAGATCCTCGACAGCGCGCACGAACTCCCACCCCATCGCATCGGGTCCCTGGTCGCCGACGTGGTGGACCGGCTCGGTGGCCACCGTCCGCAGGTGCTGTTGCAGGACTACGGCCAGTTGGTGCTCGTACCGCTGCCCGGTGAGGGCCTCACCGGCGGGGAACCGCAGGTGATCGACGACTCCGAGGCGGGCCGCTGCTTTCTCGACGCCGTCCCCGTGGAGGTGCGCGAAAAGGACGGCGTCCGGGTCCATCTGCCCCTGCTGGACGGCGGTGACCAGGTGGGGGTCATGGCGGTGACGCTGGACAGCGTCGATGACGACGACCGTCGCCTGCTACTCAGAATCTCCGGCCTGGTGGCCGACCTTCTGGTGACCAAGCACGGCTACTCCGACCTGTTCTTCGGCGTCCGACGCGATGAGGCCATGAGCGTCGCCGCGGAGATCCAGTGGTCCCTGCTGCCACCGCTGGCCATGATCATGCCCAGGGTCGCCGTGGCCGGAATCCTGGAACCCGCCTACCACGTGGCCGGCGACAGCTTCGACTACGCGCTCAACGACGACGTCCTCCACGTGGTCATGATCGACGCGATGGGGCACGGACTGGACGCGGCCACGATGGCCACCGTGGCCATCGGCGCCTCCCGCCACGCCCGCCGCGCCGGCATCGGACTGTCGGAGATCTACGAGTTCATGGACCGCGCCGTGGCCGAGCAGTTCGGTCCCGAGCACTTCGTCACCGCGCAGATGCTGCAGCTGGACACGACGACGGGACGGGTGCAGTGGGTCAACGCCGGGCACCCGCCGCCGATCCTCGTCCGCGACCACCGCGTCGCACAGCGTCTGGTCGTCCCGACGACCCTTCCCGTCGGCCTGGGCGGTGCAGAGCCTTGGGTGAGCGAACTGGGGCTGGTGCCCGGGGACCGAGTCCTTTGCTTCACCGACGGAGTGGTCGAGGAGCACAAGAGCGGCGGGGAGGAGTTCGGCGAGGACCAGCTGATCGACTGCGTGAACCAGCTGGAGAGGACCGGCCGCGGCGTCCGGGCGGTGACGCGCTCCCTGTCCCACACGCTCAAGCAGGCGCGCGGCGGACAGACCAGCGACGACGCGACGCTGCTCATGGTGGAGTGGCGCGGCTGACCTCTCGTCCCCGCCGTCCGTCACCGTTGCACGGCCGCAGGTACCGCACATCCGTGCGATCACTACGCCTCGCCGCCAGTCAACGCGGAGTAGTGTGGGCAGTACCGAGGGCATCTCGCACACCGGCTTCCACGCCGGGTCGTCCCCGGCGAAGGATGACACCCGGGCCGCCGCATAGGTGGCCCGGAGACAGGTCCGCACCATGTCGGCGACCTTGTACCCCACCCTGCCGCACCGCGAGCCCGTCGCAGCCCCGGCCGCGCGCCTCGCGCTGAAGACCGACGGCGCCTCCCGCGGGCTGTTGGACGGAGCCTGGTGGCCACGGTCCCGGGACCTGCTCAGCGAACTGCCGGCGCTCACGAACGTGTTGGACCCCCTCTGGGGCCGCATCACCCGTATTGCCGTCAACCCGGAGCACTGGCCGGTCATCCCCCGCAAGATCCCCGTGGACGGGCACATCATCAAGGTCGGCTGGTTCACGTCGGAGATCGACCCCCACAAGCTGCTGCTGCTCTCCTACGGCACCGGCCGTTGGGATCTCCTCGTCGTTCCGCCCGAGACCGGGGCGGAGTCGGCGGCCCGGCTGATGGCAGCCGCATCCGACCACGACGGCCCACCCCTGACCGCCGGCGCGCTGATCGCCGCGGACGCGGCCCGGCACGCCGTCTCCCGCACCGACCAGGCACTGGACCCGGACGAGGCATGGGAGTACGAGGGCGGCGCCCCGGCGGTGTCCGTGGCCGCCAATGGACAGACCGGTCCGCCAGGGCCGGCCAGCCGGCTGATCATCGGTATGTGAGGTGGCCGCCATGAACGCCTTCCTGACGGCCATCGCTTTCCTGGTCCTCGTCGCAGTGGCGGCGTACGTGATCCACCGGCTCGGGCTCCAGCACGCCGACAGGATCGCGGCGTACCGGTACAGCACTCCCCGGCCCGGTCGCCGTGGCCGGGGCGCGCCCCAGCCGCACCCCGCACCATGGGTCGGCATCCGGGCGTCCGACCGGCCGCCGAGCCCCACCGCCCACCCGGCCCGCGGCGACGCGAGCCCGGGGCGTGGACGCAGGCTCTGGAGCACCCGAGGGTCCGAGCATCCGAACCGAGGCGTCATGACTCTTCCGCGGCTGAACATCTACCGGCACGACCGTGGCGCGCGGGCCCTGGTCACCCTGGCCGGTGTGATCGACCCCGTCACCGCGCCCCGGGTGCGCGCCGCTCTGGAGCAGTGTCTGCGGGACGGGATCACCCTCATCGACGTCGATCTGACCACCGTCGACCGCTGTGACGACAGCGGCCTGCGCGTCTTCCTCGACGTGTCGGAGCATGCCGCCGAGGCTCAGGCGTTCCTGCTGCTGCACCACCCCTCCCCGCAGACCGAACGACTGCTCATGGACACGGGCTCCGACGGTCTGCTCTACCCGATGAGGCCGGGAGGGGCGCGCCCTCAGCGGGCCTGACGTCGGCAGAAGCGCCCCAGGGAACGGGCCGCCTGACGGAGAGCGCTGGTGCGCCGGTCAAGCCGTACGCCGGTCGCGCCCCGCGCCGCCCCGTCAGCCCACAGGACCACGCCCACTCCCGGTGTCGATGAGGATCTGTTCCGCGTCGCTGACGTTGTCCACCCAGACCGCCTGGGCCATCGCGGCACGGGCGGCATCCGGTGCCGCGTCGGGCGGGACGACCAGCAGCGAGAAGATGTCCCGGTCGCCCCGGGTGATCAGGACCGTGTCGTCACCGACCGGGAAGGAGTCGATGTGCACCACGTGGTCGTCCACGACGATACGCGTCGGGAGACCCTCCCAGACGGCGGCATCCAGCCCCACACGGGACACGGGGCCGAGGTGGGCGACGAGGGCACTCAACAGGGCGGGCAGCTCGGCGCCGATGTCGCGCGAGCGCGGCCACCACGCGCCGTCAAGGACGCCTTTGCGTGATTCGGTCGTCTCCAGCCGGAGAAGCGCACACCCCGGCCGCACGGTCTCGTGGACGCCACTGGGCAGGCGCCAGGGAACAGGTGGTGTATCCGAGCTGGTCATGATGACCACCCGTCCGTAGGACCGGTGCGACGACGGGACTCCGCCCCGCAGCTCCACGCTACTCCTGGCGCCACGCACATCGACGTCCGCAAGATCGCCCGACCTCTCCCCCCGCCTCGACGGAACGGATCCAGCACACATGAGGTCGGAAAGCCCCGTGAACACTTGAGAACTTTGGAGTGGTGTTTTCCCAAGCCAGAGGCACTCCGACCGACGTTTCCGCAGGTCACAGCCCCGCCCAGGGAAAACTCCTAAAGCGGGTGTCGCAGGTTCGAATCCTGCCGGGGGCACAGACAGAAGGGCCAGCTCAGGAGGAGTTTCCTCCCAGGCTGGTCCTTCGGCGTTTCAGGGGTCGTGCCACACGCGTGCCACTACGGGCCCGCAGGGTCCTTCTCGGCGGCCCCGCAGGCCACTCCCCCGCCGCCCCGGATCATGGCCCCGAGCCGATCAGCGATGGTCCGGTCACGGTCGCTGGTCATGTGCTGATAGATCAGCGCGGCACGGGAGCGACTGTGACCCATGCGGGTCATCCAACGGTTCTCCCCGGCAGGCCAGGGTGGCGCGGCCAACTGTATGTAAGCGAGCAGTCACCGCGGCCGCATCGATCACAGATCTGACACGAAGTCATTAAGCGCCCCGCAGCACCCATTCTTGCCCTCACACTGACTGCGCCATAAAACGAACTTGGGGGACGGTCATGGCCTACAACCCGAGCCCGCACACCGCCCTGTGCGACAGCGAGAAGATTTGGATCGGTAAGTAGCTAAGCGAGGACACACCGTGCGGCTGCGCTGGCGTATTCCCCTTCCCGGCCCGTTCTCCATAGGCGGCAGCATCCCCCTGACTGGCGGACGGCGGCGTCGCAGCGGCGGCGGGGCCGGCTGTATCACGGCGCCGTTGTTGCTGCTGTGGTGGTGCTTCGTCTTCGAGGCGTGGGTCTGCTGGTGGATCTTCAAGCCGTTCTACATCATCGGCGTACTGATCCACCGGAGAGCCACTGGGCAACGCACGCCTATCTGGCGCAGTAGGGGCGGCTGGTGGTGACCGAGGAGCGGCGAAGAGGGTACAAAGCTAGGACCAGATGGCTTTTGGCTCCACATCTGACGGCCAAGCTCCCCATGCCGCGTCGCTGGTTCGAATCTCGCCGGGAAAAAGAAGGGCCAGCTCAGGAGGGCTCTCCCCCAGGCTGACCCTTCACCGTTCGAGCGCAATGCGGTCCGTGCCGCTACGTGTCTGCAGGGGCCTCGTCGGCGAAGTCCAAGGCAACTCCCCCGCCATCTCGGATCATGGCCCCGAGCCGATCGGCGATGGTCCGGTCACGGTCGCTGGTCATGTGCTGGTAGATCAGCGCAGCCCGGGAGCTGCTATGCCCCATCCGCATCATCAGCTCCCGCGTACTGGCCCCGGCCGTCGAGGCCAGCGTGTTGCCCGTGTGCCGCAGATCATGGAAGTGCAGCTCGGCCGTGACGCACGCAGCTCGACCGCCGGTGTCGCAGGAGACGCCGGGGGCTCCGGTGCGGGATCGGGCCCGTCCTCCTGGTCCTCGATGCCCTCCGGCACCTCCTGCCGCACGGCGTCACCGGTTTCGTCGGGCGCGGTCGGCGACGAGTGGACGAGGAGGGTTCCACCGAGGAAGGCGACCGCGGGCCAGCCCGCGACGAGGATGCGGAGCCAGGCCGGCACGTGGTCCAGGTCGAGCAGCCCGGCGGTGGCGACGTTCGCCCCCAGGGACGCGGCGAGTGCGATCAGGAACCAGCACCACCCACCTGCTTTGGCCTCACCGGACCGCAGTCGACGCCAGGCGGCGACGAGCAACAGGTCGACCGAGACGGGATAGGCCCACGCCTTCCACCCGTCCTGTCCGGCCGCCGAGGCGACGTCGTGCAGGTGGGCGAAGGACAGCGCGGCGGCGATGACCGCTTGGACGAGCACCGCGTCGACGCGGGCCAGGTGGGCGCGCATGCTGCGGCTCCTTCCGGGTTCGGGCATGGGAGGGGTAGGGACATGGCGTGAGGCGGTCACGCCGACCGGGGGCAAGGACGGGTGCGGGTCAGTCGGTCACCGGTCGGGGACGCACGACCGGGCACGGTGTCTCGACGGGTCGCACGGGAACATCAGGCCGGAAGCGGTTGAGCACCGGCAGCTCGGGGACCAGGTGCGCCGATTCGCGGCAGGTCTCGGCCGCGTCGCCGAGGGAAAGGTACGGCGTGCGACTGCGGGACCAGCCCCCGGAGGTGTCACCGGCCACGGCGAGACCGGGACGCTCAGGGGCGATGGCGCAAGCCGCGGAGACCGCCTCGGGGGCGATGTCGCCCAGGGCCATCTTGGCGGAAGCTTGATTTTGTCGCAGGCCTGGACAGCAGGCCCGTGCTGGTGAAGCTGACGCCCACCGAGTTCGAGCACCTGATTCGCCAACTGTTCGAGGCGATCGGCATGGAGGCCTGGAACACCCAGGCGTCCAAGGACGAAGGCGTTGACGCAGTGGCCGTCAGCAAGGACCCCGTCTTCAACGGTGAATGCATCATTCAGGCAAAGCGCTACAGCAAGCTCGTGGGTGTTGAGTCCGTCCAGGCGCTCGCCGGAGTGGTCGAGCACAAGCGTGCCGCCAAGGGGGTCCTGATCACCACGTCGTGGTTCGGTAGGGCCAGCCACGACTTTGCCCGCCAACATGGCCGGCTCCAGCTCATCGAAGGGCCGGAACTCAAGTATCTGATCAAGGAACACCTTGGCAAGGATGTGATCCCGGGCCCGGTCCCTCCCAGGAGGCGCCCCTCGCGCTGAGGCCTACGGACCGCCCACTCACGCCGAGGAGCTGGGCCGTCTCTGGCCCGTCCGAGGCCGCTCGGCAGTGGCCAATGAAGACCAACGACGACCACCAGGCCTACGTGCCCACCGCCTCTGAGCAGCGAAAACGCAGGTTGCCAAGACCCCCGGCAAGAAGAAGTAAGCGGGCACGAATATGTCCCTACCTGAATACGTGGCGTCGCTCAGCACCAGCACCTCGCCGGGAGTCGGCACGCCAGGACATAGGCATCGGCCGTCCTCACGATGTCTTGGCCGTTCAGCCGCTGCGCTCCTCTGCGACGGCGATCGTCCGGCGGAGCAGTTCTCGGGCCGCCGCCAGGCTGGCGGCGCGACGGTCCAAGTCGTTCAGTTGGGCACGCAGTTGGTCGAGGACACCAGGGCACGGGCGCAAGGTGGTGTCGTCGGCAGTGCAGGGGAGGACCCGGCGAATGATGCGTGTGGGAAGGCCGGCGGCGAGCAGGGCGCGGATCTGGCGCACGGTTTCGACGGTTTCCTCGGCGTAGTCGCGATAGCCGTTCGCGCGTCGTTCCGACCGGATCAACTCGACGTGCTCGTAGTAACGCAGGAGGCGTTCGCTGACTCCCGTGCGGCGTGAGAGCTCCCCGATCAGCATGTCTGCTCTTCCACTTGACCTTCCAACGGTGTCAGGGTGCAACGCTGCTCGGGCCGGTCGCATTCCGGGCCGGCCACCTCGCACAGGGAGACAATGATGATCATTGACGCGCACAGTCATGTCCACGACCCGGTTGAGGATCACATCGCGCTGCTGGACGACGCCGGAGTGGATCGCGCAGTCCTCTTCAGTACACGGCCGCACCCGGAACGGGCCACGAACCTGAAGATGTTGCGTCGCGAGATGGCTGTGCTGGATAAGGCGATCGGGGGCCGGGCGAACGGGGTCGAGGGGTACCGGACCGCGTGGCGAGAGCTGGATACGGTATTGGCCGCCTACCCTGACCGTTTCATCGGCTTCAGGAGTGTGCCGCTGGACCTGCCGGCAGATCGGATCGCCGAGATAATCGACCGGGAGGTGGTCGGGCACGGCCTGCGAGGAATCGGGGAATTGACACCACCTCCCGGACGGGCAGACCTCATCGAGCCGGTGTTGCGATCAGCGGCGGACCACGGCGACCTGCCCGTGGTCGTTCACGGATTCGCACCGACCACGGCGGACGACCTGCGGACTCTGGCTCGTCTGGCGGCCGGGTATCCGACCGTGCCCCTGGTCATCAGCCAACTAGGGGGGCTGAACTGGATGGACGCGATCGAGTTGGTCCGGGATACCCCCAGCATGTTCCTGGAACTGTCGACGGCCCACCTGATCTTTGCCGTCCGGCTGGCCATCAAGGAGCTCCCGGACCGGACCCTCTTCGGCTCAGACGCTCCCTACGGAGACCCGGTCCTCACGCGCGCGACCGTCGAGCGCGTCACCACACCAGGTGAGGTACGGGACATGGTGCTGGGAGGAACGGCCGCCCGGCTCCTCAATCTCACCTGAGGACTGTTCCGCACGAGGCAGCGCCACGTCGTCCAGAGCGCCGTCAGCCGTATCCCTCGGCACGGCGGTGGGTTGCTGTACAGCAGCGAAGTACAGCAACCACCGTGACCGCAGCCGACCGTCAGAAGCCGTCGATGGTCGGCTGACCAGCCCACCAGACCTCAATGACCACCCAGCCGAGAGTTCGGGACGAAGACGTCGCGTGCCACAGTCGTGCCAGATGCAGGGGTCAGCAGCGGTCAACAAGGGCGTCTCGCGGTGCATCCGCGCCCTCCAACTCGGTCGGCGAAGCAGCAGGTCACCGGCAAGGCGCCCCAGCCTCTCTCCGGTGAGCCTCCTTGGCCGTGGCCGCGGTTGCCTCCTGCTCCAGGCGCACGAGGAACCGGCGCACGTCGGCGACGCCCAGCGATTCGAGCCGCTTCGCGCCGAGGAGCGGCACCAGGTAGAGCCGGACGTGCGCCTCGTACTTGTCGTACGTGCTGAGCTTCCGCCGGGGCTTGATGACGTTGTCCGGCCGGTACGGCAGCCACTCGGAGAGCTTGGCCGACCGGGTCGGCACGGGTACGCCCTGGTCGACCTTGTCGAGGAGTTCCCGGCGCTTGGCGTCGCACTCGGCCCAGGTCTTGCCGTAGGCGAACTTGCGGGCGCGGGTGCCGTCCGGCTGGAGCACGTAGACCGCGCACTGGAAGCGGCCGTCCTTGCGCTTGGTGATGGTGCCGGCGCCGTTCGGCAAGGTGTGGCAGGACGGCGTGGCGATGTACTACATCAGCCGCATCACCGGCTTCCAGATGTCGGCGACGTATACGCACCTGATGAGCAACGCCTTCCTCACCACCGCCACCAGCTACTTCACGATCTTCATCGAGCTGGCGTTGCCCTTCGCGATCCTGTCCACCCGTTCCTGGATCCGAAAGGCCAACACCCTGGCCCTGGAGGGCATGCACCTGGGCATCATGGCGTGCATGGGTCTGGTGTGCTTCGGGCTGTTGATGATCGGCGCGGACTGCACGTGCCTGCGCGACGAGGACTACAGGTCGATCGCGCGGCGCTATCGGTCCGTCAAGGACCGCCTCGTGCAGCGCAGTAGGCCCCTGCTGCCGGCGCGCGGCATGACATCCGTGGCGATGGCGGCGGACAGGGACGGTGCGGCCGGTGCCTGAGAAAGCCGGAATACCGGCGGAACCCCGCCGCACGGGACAGCCGGCGGCCGACCTGCTGTTCAGGTTCCTCACCGCCGAGCGCGCACAGCGGGAGGTGCTCGCCCCGCGGGTCGTTGCCGCCGTGGGAGGTGAGCGGCTCGACCAGATCCTGGACGGCACCCGCGAACGCGTCGGCGAGATCACCGGGGTACGGGACCATCCCGACGGGCTGGTCGTCGAAGGCACCAGGGGGCGTGCACTTGCCTTCGCCACCACACGCGACGGTCAGGTGCTCGACGGGCTGCTGATCGCCCCGGGCCCGTACCGCGTGCCGCGGCCGCGCGTCCCGCACGGGGCGCGAGCCGCCCTGGTGTGGACCGTGTGGGTACTGCTGCTCGCCGCACGCATCGACGCGTGCTGGCAGGCCCCTTCCCGCATCGCCTGGTGCGGCCGTCTGCTCATCGTCGCGGCCGGCTACCTGCTCATGGAGGGCTGGCAGAGCCCGGCTCGGCTGCCGTGGTGGATACGCCGGTCCGTGGAGGCCGGCGCGCTGGTGGCCCTTGCCTCCGCGTGCCGGCTGCCCAGGCTGCCCACGTCGGGCGGCGGTGAGGCCGAACTGGTGGTGGGCGTGGCCCTGCTCGCCGGCTTCGGATGGTTCCTGCTCCGGGCGCGCCGCCATCGCTGGGGAACCGCCGTGTCCCGGCCTCTCACCTTCCCCCTGCGGAACGGGAAGTGGTACATCGCGCAGGGTGGCGGGGCCCGCCTGAACCATCACGCGTCCTTTCCCGAGCAGCGCGGCGCCCTGGACGTGATCCAGATCGGTCGGGGCGGTGCGCGCGCACGCGGCACCGGCCTGCGCGGGGAAAACGAGAGCTATCTCGTGTACGGGCAGAGCCTTTACGCCCCGTGTGACGGCACGGTCGTCTCCGCCGCCGATCACCTCGACGACCAGGAACCCGGCACGATCCGATACCAGCCCCCCTACGGCAACCACGTGTTCATCGACACCGGCGCCGAGATCGTCAAGCTCGCTCACCTGCGCCGCGGCACCGTGGCGGTGAAGACGGGCGATCCTGTGCGCGCCGGGCAACTGCTCGGCGAGGTGGGCAACTCCGGCAACAGCACGGAGCCCCACCTGCACATCCACGCCGAACGCGACGGCCTGGGGCTCGATCTTCAGTTCACGGGCGTCACCGGCCCGCTGTGCCGGGGCCGGACTGTGCGCACGTAGCGGATCATCTGTTCAGGTGTGTGCGACATGACGGACCTGGTCGCCGCCCCCTCGAAGATCACGGCCCCGACGTCGTGCTTTACCGGGCAGGTTCACAGACTGCCCGACGCGCCGGAAGCTTACGGGGCCATGATCACTCGCCCCATGGCAGCTCCAGCCCGAAGTCTCGGAGCCAACCTCTCGCCGTTGTCAGCCCTCAGCAGGAGAGATGCTGGGGAGAGCACCCTCGTCGTGTGACCGTTCGGGGCATCCTTGCGCGTCCGTCGGCGGTCCCGTTGGACCATTGCCTGTGGTCGCCCGCGAGAGGAGAATCCCCGCTGATCAAAGGGAGATCTGATGCTCGGCTTCATGGACTGGTCCGTATTGGCGCTGGGGTGTGCGCTGGTCCTCACGAGTCTCGGCGGCTGGTGGTGGGAGCGGACCAAGGTCCAAAAGGGAGCAAGTCCCGATCGGAGCAGGCGCTTCTTCGCGGCCTGGCTCCCCCTGCTCATGGGCGTGGAGTTGATCGGCGCCAAGGTGCCGCACCTGCTGCACGCGCCGTACTCCGTCGCCATGATCGTGGACGCTCTCAACTTTGTGCTGATATTCACCGTGGCGGTCTTGGCCTTCTGGATGCTTCGAGAGCGTGATCTCCGCACCAACGGCTGACGGCAACGGTCTCCGGGCCGTGCCGCTCTCGTGCCAGAACGGGCAGTGCGGCGCCGTCGTCGTTGTGCGCCCCGGCGGCGACCGCGCCCGGCGCCGGCGCCGGCGTGGTCTCGAAGAGCCGCGGCCGGCCGACGGCTCACGGCGTCGGCCGCGCGGGCAGAGGTCGGCCCCATCATTGGGCGGCTCCTATGGGACGCACACAGCACCGCAGTGACGCCGGCGCAGCAGGGCGTGCCCCCGGCCCCCACGCCGTCGCCGGCCCCCACGCCGTCGCTCGCCGCGGCGGCGGCTCGGTACCCGGTCGCCCTTGCGGTGTGCGCGGCGGCTCTGGTCGTCCAGCCGGGCCAACCGGGTCAGCCAGGCCAACCGGGTCAGCCAGGCCAGCCGGGCTAGAGGGCGCCCTCGTAGTCGGGGGCGGGTTCGGGCCAGTCCACCTTCACCACGATCTTGCCCCGGGTCCGCCCCTCCTGGTTCAGCCGCTGCGCTTCCGCCGCCCGCTCCAGCGGAAACGTCTGCGACACGTGCACGGACACCACGCCCTCCTCGGCCAGCTCGGACAGCCGTGTCAGGTCGCCGGGGTCGGGGCGGACGAAGTAGTACAGGCCGCCGTAGCTGACCACCTCCGGGTCGGCGATGGAGACCAGGCGGCCCTCCGGCGTCAGCAGGTCCGCCGAGGTCTTCGCCGTCTCGCCGCCGATCGTGTCCAACGCCGCGTCCACGCCCGCGGGCGCGAGCGCCCGCACCCGTTCGGCCAGCCCCTCGCCGTACGTCACCGGTTCGGCGCCGAGCGAGCGCACGTAGTCGTGGTTGTACTCGCTCGCCGTACCGATGACCCGGGCGCCCAGGTGGGCGGCGAGCTGGACGGCGATCGAGCCGACCCCGCCCGCCGCGGCGTGCACGAGCACGGTCTCGCCCGCCTTGACCTCCATCACCTTGTTCAGTGCCTGGAAGGCGGTGAGCCCGGCCAGCGGCAGCCCGGCCGCCTCCTCGAAGGAGAGGTTGCGCGGCTTGCGGGCCAGCGTGCGCACGGGGGCGCCCACGTACTCGGCGAAGGTGCCCCGGGAGAGGAAGTCCTCGCGCACGTAGCCGATGACCTCGTCGCCGACGGCGAACTCGGGGACCGAGGCGCCCGGCTGCACCACCACCCCGGAGACGTCCCAGCCCGTGATCACCGGGAAGACGGCGTCGAGGATGCTGTCCAGATGGCCCTCGCGGCACTTCCAGTCGACGGGGTTCACCGCCGCGGCCCGCACCTTCACCAACACCGTGTCGGGTCCGACCTTGGGATCGCGGACTTCGCCGTACTCCAGCACCTCGGGGCCGCCGTACCGGCTGTAGCTGATCGCCTTCATGGCTTCGACCCTCCAGGTATGCGAACGCCACGCAGGCCGGATGACCCGCTATGAGCTGCGTGCGTGGCAGCCTTTCACCAGTCAACACCTCGTACCCCTGAAGACGAGCACCATGACCCCGCTTCACCGGGAACACGCCTCCCGTGACGTGGCCGTGTGGCGGTGCGGGGCGTCTCGGATCACCTTTCGAGTCGCCGCCGCGGATGCGGGGCGCACACACGATCGTCTTTGCCATGGAGGCAGCGGTTTCGTCCCTGGGCGGCAGGGAGCGGACGACGGGGCGAGCAGGAGCAGGCCGGGTCACGGGGGGAGACCGGGCCTGCTCCTGCGGCGCCCGCATGTCTCCCCCCGGAGGCTGGGCGCCGTGACCCCGCCCGGGGGTCACTTCCATCAGCGCCCGGCACGACAGGAGTGTCACGGGTTGACGGTGATGGTCGCCAGGCCCGCACGTCCGTGAAGACGCACACCTGACATCGCCGCGTACCGGTCACGGAAAGCGCACACAGCAGGGCTGGGCGCCTGCCGGCCGGGACCTTCAGGTCGTGCCACCAGGCAGGGGCCCGACACGGTCGTCCCGGCCGCGGGAAGATCATTCACAACGCTCGCCCGACCGCCTCGACCGGGATCCGAAGAGATGCCGTCGAGGCTGTCCACCGAGTGGTCGTGCCTGTGGCGGGGTTGAGGGGGTATGCGCTGTACGTCGGCGGGGTCGGTGTGAGGCGGCTGGATGGGCGAGGCGGCGGAAGACGACGGCGGAGAGTCGCTGGTCGACAGGCCGGTGTCGGTGGCTGCGGCGTTCGAGGGCAGTGCGGAGATCCCCGAGGCCCGAGACCTGGCCCGGTCCTTCCTCGTCAACCTGCGGGCCGTACATGGGCTGCCGGTTTCCGGGCGGGCGATGGGCACGGTGCAGCTGGTGGTGAGCGAACTGGTGACCAACGCCCGCAAGTACGCGCCCGGCCCCTGCCTTCTGACGTTGGAGATCGAGAAGGGAACCGTCGAGGTCAGTGTGTGGGACAGCAGCACGATGCTGCCGTCGGTGCTGGCAGGGGACCCCGAGCGGATCGGTCGGCACGGCTTGGAGATCGTCACGGCGGTGTGCCGGAGCTTCGCCGTCCACCGCGAACCGGTGGGCAAGCGGATCACGGCGGCTGTCGTCCTCGCCGATGATCCCGGCGGAGCCGCTGGCGGCCACCGGGCGCAGTGAGCCAGGGCCGCCGGTTCCAGGGCAGTGGAACGGCGAAGCCCCGGCACACGGCCGTCACGATCTCCCGCACCGTCCCGGTCAGGGCGGCCCGGTCGTTCCGTCCAGGCGAACGACGACCATCGCGATGTCGTCGTCTGCGCCGCTGGTGAGGTCCAGGCGGGCGAGGAGGGTGTCGGCGAGGTGTTCCGGGCCGAACCCGGTGCAGGTGGCCAGCATGTCGGTCAGCCGGGTCAGGCCGGTGTCGATGTCCTCGCCGCGGCGTTCGATCAGGCCGTCGGTGTAGAGGAGGAGAATGTCGCCCCGGGTGTAGGTCGTGTTGGCCTGGGGGCGGGGGACGTGTTCGGGGCGGGCGCCCAGTGGTGGGTCGGTGGCCTGGTCGAGCAGGTCGCAGGTGCCGTCCGGGTGCAGCAGGACGGGCGGGGGGTGGCCGGCGCTGCTGTAGATGAGCAGATGGCTGTGGCAGTCGATGAGGACCTGGACGGCGGTGGCGGCCAGTGCTCCCTCGACCGAGCGCGCGTACAGTCCCAGGACCTCCAGTGCCTGGGCGGGGCCGTGAACCGTGCGGGTGGCGGCGCTGAGCGCGCTGCGCAGTCGGCCCATGACGGTCGCGGCCGTCAGGCCGTGGCCGACCACGTCGCCGACCGCGACGGTGAAGCGGTCCCCGGGCAGGTCGACCGTGTCGTACCAGTCGCCGCACACGTTCAGTGCTCCGACCGCGGGCAGGTAGCGCACGGCGATGTTCGGGTGCCGGCCGAGGTCCGGAGTGTGGAGCATGGTTTCCTGCAGGGCCACGGCGATGCGCCGTTCCCGGGCGTGCGCCCGTTGCAGTTCCTCGTTGAGCTTCTGCAGCTGCCGTGCCCTGGCGTACAGCTCGGCTTCCATGGCCGCCTCCCGGCCGGGGCTGACCGACGCCTCGAGCGCGGTGCGGCGGGCGCGGACGACGTCGGTCATGTCCTCGGACCGGTGGAGGATCCAGACGACCTTGCCGTCCGGGCCGAGGACAGGCACGTTGATCGCGGTCCACCAGCGCTCCTTGAACACCTCGGGGTTGCCGGGGACCGGGATGTCGTACCTCTGCAGCGCCATGTGATCGGTCTGGCCGGAGGACAGCACCCGGTGCAGGGAGGCTTTCAGCGTCTCCATCCCGTCGGCCTCCGGGTCGGCGGCGTTGTCCGGGAAGACGTCGAAGAGGTACTGCCCGACCAGCTCGGCCCGGCTACGTCCGGTCACCTCGCAGAAGGCCGGGTTGGCAGCGGCGATCACCAGGTCCGTGCCCACCATCAGGCACGGGCTCGGAAGGACGGCGAACACCGCCGTGTAGTCGATCTCCGGTGCCGTCACACGTATGTCCCTGCGAGTCGCTCCCTCCCAAATCTACGAAAAGGCCAGCTGCCGCGCCCGCCGAGCCCCCCATGGGCAGGGGGGTGGGGCTGCGTACTCCCCCGCTGCCGCGCCCGCCGAGCCCCCCATGAGCAGCGGAGGTGGCGGCTGCGTACTCCCCCGCTGCCGCGCCCGCCGAACCCCCGTTGGGCAGCGGAGGTGGCGGCTGCGTACCTCCCCGCTGCCGCGCCCGCCGAGCCCCCCATGAGCAGCGGAGGTGGCGGCTGCGTACTCCCATCCGGCGGTAGCTCTGGCCGGGGCCCTCTCGCGGTGTGGTGTCCCCGGTTCGGCGGTCCCTTCCGGGCCTGGCGGCTGCGCAGCGCACCGGGGAGGCCCACCGCGAGCGGCCCCGCCTGGGGTCCGGGAGTGCGGGCAGCAGAGGGAGCGCAGGCCGCCGTCCGTGGACCCGGCCGCGCGTTGTCACCGGGTCGGCCGTAGCCTTCCGCCATGACTGAGACCCTGACACCGACTCCCGATGATGCCTTCGAGATGCTGCTGGCAGGCAACCACCGGTTCGTCACCGGCTCGCCCGAGCACCCCAACCAGGACTCCGCACGCCGCGCCGAGATCGCCCCGGCCCAGAACCCCTTCGCGGTGCTGTTCGGCTGCGCCGACTCCCGGCTGGCCGCCGAGATCATCTTCGACCAGGGGCTCGGGGATCTGTTCGTGGTGCGTAACGCCGGGCACGTCGTCGGCGCGGAGGCGCTGGGAAGCATCGAGTACGGCGTGAGCGTGCTGGACTGCCCGCTGGTCGTGGTGCTGGGGCATGACTCGTGCGGGGCCATCGCGGCCGCCCGGGCCGCCGCCGACGGCGGCCAGGTGCCCGCCGGCTTCGTCCGTGACGTCGTCGAGCGGGTGACCCCGAGTGTGCTG
This sequence comes from Streptomyces sp. NPDC096012, assembly GCF_040426375.1. Classification (NCBI taxonomy): domain Bacteria; kingdom Bacillati; phylum Actinomycetota; class Actinomycetes; order Kitasatosporales; family Streptomycetaceae; genus Streptomyces; species Streptomyces sp. NPDC096012. The sequence continues at coordinate 353,152 of NZ_JBEOTD010000001.1, read as the reverse complement.
GCGGCCCGTGCCGCCGGACGCGAGCAGCCCGAGGAGATCCTGGCCGAGCACATCAGGCTCACCGTCGATCTGCTGCTGGAACGCTCCCGCGTGCTGGCCGAGCGCGTGGCCGCCGGCCGGCTTGCCGTGGTGGGCCTGTCCTACCGCCTGGCCGACGGCAGTGCACAACTGGTCGCCTCTTACGGCCTGAGCGGAGATGCCGCCCCGACGCGGTGAGACCCGCTGCCGGCCACCCCGGTGTTCAGTGCTGCCGGAGGCCGGTGACCGAGGAGGGCCGGGGCCCGGCAGCGCGGCGGAGCCGGTTGGCGATCGCCAGTCCCAGCCCTTCCTCCGCCGGCAGGGACGCGACGATGAGGTCGCAACCCCGCCGGTCGAGTTCGCGCAGGAACCCGTACAGGCCGCGCGCGTAGGCGGCCGTCGAAGCGGGGACCGTCACCACGGCGTGCGCCTTCACCGGGACGTGGGTGACGGCGAGGGGAAGAAGAACGCCCACCTGGTGCCCCTGCTCCTGGGCGAGCTCCGCTTCGGCGACGACCTTCTCGGGCTCGACGAGGACGACCCGCGCACGCGGCGCGTAGTGCGAGGGATGCTGGCCCGGCACCCGGACACGGCTCGTCGAGGGGACCGCGAGCGGGTGCCCGAGCGCCCCCTCGAGATCCTCGCGTGTCACTCCGCCGGGCCGAAGGATGCTGGGAACCTCGCCCGTGACGTCGACGATGGTCGACTCGACGCCGACCTCGCAGGGGCCGCCGTCCAGCACGAAGTCGACCGCCTCGCCGAGCTCCGCACGGACGTGGTCGGCGGTGGTGGGGCTGACCGCCCCGAAGCGGTTGGCGGACGGGGCCGTGACACCGCCTCCGAAGGCCGACAGCAGCGCGAGGGCGACGGGGTGGTCGGGCACGCGCACGGCCACCGTCTCCAAGCCACCCGTCGCTTCGAGGGGCACCCGGCGGCCGCGCCGCAACACCAGCGTGAGCGGCCCCGGCCAGAAGCGCTCGGCCAGCAGCCGCGCCGCCGCGGGCACGCCCTGGACCCAGTCGTCCAGCTGCTCCGCGCCGCCGATGTGGACGATCAGCGGGTGGGAGGGCGGACGCCCCTTCACCTGGAAGATGCGCGCGACAGCGGCGGGGTCCTCGGCGTTGGCGCCCAGACCGTAGACGGTCTCGGTCGGGAGTGCGACCAGGCCGCCGGCGCGAAGCACTTCGGCCGCCTTCTCGATGTCACTGGTTCTTGCCGTCACACCGGCAATGGTCCCACTGTTCCGCTCCCCCCATTTCCGGGGAGACAGTTCCACGCTCACGGAGCGACGACCCAGCGGGCGGCATCACGGGCAACGCGAACGGCGGCGTACTCCGTTCCGGCGACGAAACGCATCATGGGGCCGAACATCGGGGCGGCCAGCGAACCGGCGACGTACAGACCAGGCACGGATGTTTCGAACGTCCTGGTCAGCCGAGGGGCCTCGGAGCCGGGCACGCGGACGACGCGCCGCCGTAGCGCAGGGGCGAGAAACGCGAGCGCGTCGATGTCGAGGCGGTAACCGGTGGCGGCCAGCACGTGGTCAACAGCCAGACCCTCCGAACCACTCGGCCCGGTGATCCCCAGCCGGGCCGTGGAACCCGACGCCTCGGCGCCCGTGACGCGGGACGAGGTGCGCACCGGCACGACGTCCTCGACCCGATCGCGCAGCCACCAGCCGCCCGAGGGCCCCAGCGCCCGGCGGAACAACAGCAGCCGGGCGGCGGCGGGGAGCCGCCGCACCCCGCCTGGTGCCCGGCAGACCGCGGCGAGTGTCCAGCCCGTGCCCAGGGGTGAGGCGGGCCGCGCGAGCCGCTGCGGCCAAGGCCGGCCCGGCTGCGGAACCGACCCCCACAGAACGCGCCGCTCCCGCACCAGCACCTGCACGTGGGCTCCGGCCTCGTGCAGCAGCGCGGCGCTCTCCAGCGCGGACTGGCCTCCCCCGACGACCGCGATCCGCTGTCCGGCGTACCGCGACAGGTCGCTGTGGTGGCTGGTGTGCGACACCAGGGCCCCGGCTCCCGGCCCGTCCGGCGCGAGGCACAGCAACTCCTTCGGTATGTAAGCCAGTCCGTTCAGTCCGGTCGCCACCACGACGGCCGCCGCCCTCAGCTGCCGGCCGTCGCCGAGTCCTACGACGAACCCGGAAGAGCTCGGGCCGCGGTCGACGCAGGCGACCCTGGCCGGTTCCACGTCACCGACGTACCGCTTCTGGAACCACTGCCCGTAGCGCACGAACACCTCGCACGGGATCGGCGTCAGCTCCGTCAGCTCCGACTCACCGTGCACCCTGCGGAAGTCCGCCAGCCGTCCGCCCGGCTCGGGTGCGGACAGGTCGGTGGCGTCCGGGGTCGACTTCAGGAACATCCCCGTGGCCATGGCATGCCGCCAACTGCCCATCACCTCCCCGAAGATCCGCACGGGAACCCCGGCGGCCCGCAGATGAGCGGCCACCGACAACCCGTACGGGCCGGCGCCGACCACCACCACCGGAAGCCCTCCGCGCCCGCCGACCGCCCGCTCGTGAGCAGGGCCCTGCCCCGGAAGCGACTGCGTCACACATCCCCCCACCGATCAGCCCACCGCCCTCCCCAGGGCAGCGCGACACCTCGGAACGCCCCGGCGGCCGACAGGCCACCGCACGCGCTCCCGCGATCGAGTGTGGCCCCTCGACCGCAGGCCGCCCAGGATTTTCGGCACACCTTGACCAAACCTAGTCAAAGCACCCGGCATCCCGGGCAACACCTTGATCGCGTTCCGTGCCGCCGGAGCGTCCGCCCGGTGCGTTCCCTGCCGCCGGAGCGTCGGCCCGGTGCGTTCCCTGCCGCCGGAGCGTCGGCCCGGTGCGTTCCCTGCCGCCGGAGCGTCCGCCCGGTGCGTTCCCTGCCGCCGGAGCGTCGGCCCGGTGGACACAGGCACCTGTTCCCTCGGGTCGAGGGAGAACCACGCGAGGGCGATCGCGGCGGTGGCCGCGGCGAGGAGGGCGAGGAGCACGGCCGACACGTGCCTGAACGCATCCTGACCGCCGCCGTGGATCACCCGCCCCGCCCGTTCCGTACGGGCACCATGGCTCCATGCACACGCGCGCACAGGGCCTCCGCATAGCGGCCTTCCGTCCCGCCCCCGCCCCCGCGACGGAAGAAGACCGCCATGCACGCACCCGCTCCCCCCGCCACCCGGGCGCCCACTGACCGCGCGACCGCCTGGCTGCGGCGCCGCCTGGGCCGGGCCGTCGTCCTGTCCTACGCCGCCGCCCTGCTCGTGCCGGGCCCCGGCCTGTGGCTGCGCCACTCCCACGCACTGCCGCTCGGACCGCTGATCCGGCTGCCGGTGTCCACCGCACCGTGCCTGCTGTGGCTGGTGCTGTTCTCCTCCGGACTCCAGGTGCCCGTCCGTGAGCTGGGCCGAGTCCTGCGGCGCCCGAGTGCACTGCTCGCCGGGCTTGCGCTGCACCTGGCGATCCCATTGCTGGTCATCCCGTTCGTCGCGATGCTGCTGCACGCCTCCCCGGACTCCGACGGCGGCAGCGGCCTGGTCACCGCGATGATCCTGATCGTGGCGATGCCCGTGGCGGCCGGCGCCACGGTGTGGACCGGCAAGGGCGACGGCGACCAGCCGACCATGGTCGGCCTGGTCCTCGCCTCCACCCTCATCAGCCCGCTCACCACACCGCTGGTGATCGGGCTGCTGTCCCCGCTGCTCAGTGGCGGCTACGCCGGCTCGCTCGCCGCGAGTGTCCACACCGCGGGCGGTGGCTTCACCCTCGTCGGCGTGGTGCTGCCCTGCGCGGCGGGCATCCTGGTCCGGCTCGCACTGCCCGCGTCGCTGCTCGGCCCGGCGCTGGGCGCCGTCGTGCCGGTGGCCCTGACCGGCTCGCTGGTCCTGACGTACGTCAACGCCAGCGGCGCCCTCGGCTCCTTCGTCGCTCGGCCACGCCCGCTGCTGCTGGGCGCCGCGCTGGTCGTGGCGGCGCTGGTCTGCCAGCTGTCGTTCGTGCTCGGCCGCTGCGCGGCACGGCTGCTGCGGCTGGACCCGCCCGCCGCCTCCTCGCTCACCCTCGCCTGCGGCATGAACAACAGCAGCGCCGGCGCCGTACTGATCAGCGCCGTACTCCCGGACAAACCGCATCTGCTGCTCCCGGTCCTCGCCTACGGCCTGCTCCAGAAGACGGCCGCCAACCGAGTCGTACGGGTCGGGCCGTCCGGGGTGGTGCGCTCTGTCGCCTGAGGCATCGCGGTTCCCCGGCCCGAGGCGGGGGGACCGCGGGACACCGGTGCGCGCCAGCTGTCGCGGCAGGCCCCCGGGACGCGACACGCGTCGACGGCTGCGACCGTACGGTTCGACGCCGGCCGGCCCGCACGGGAGGCGGTCGGCAGCGGCCTGCTCCCCCCGTCAGGCGGCTGACCAGCGCAGATGGAGAACCGGGGCCGGAGTCTCTAGGGTCGGCACGTGGCTTTCATCCTGGTGTGCGAAGACGACGCGGCGGTCCGCGACGTCCTCAAGCGCGCCCTGGAGCACGACGGCCACACCGTCTCCGTCGCCGCCACGGCCGGCAGCCTGCTGCGGCAGCTCGCACCGGCGCCCCATCTGGTCGTCCTGGATCTCGGGCTCCCGGACGCCGACGGCCGCGACGTCTGCCTCGCCCTGCGGGCTCGCGGCGTCGACGCGCCGGTGTTGATGCTCACCGCCCTGGACGGCCTGCATCACAAGGTGGGCGGCTTCGAGGCCGGCGCCGACGACTACCTGACCAAACCCTTCGACATCCCGGAGCTGCTGGTCCGCGTCCGGGCGCTGCTGCGCCGGGCCACCGTGGCGCCCGCACCGCGCGGGGTCGTCCTCGATCCGGCGAAGCACGTGGTCACCTACGATTCGGTGAGCATGAGCCTGACCCCGACCGAGTTCCGGCTGCTGGGCCGCCTGATCTCCTCGCAGGGCGACGCCGTACGCCGCCACGCCCTCATCGCCGCCGGCTGGCCGCACGGAGCGCGGGTCAACGACAACACCCTCGACTCCTATGTGCGCCGGCTGCGGGCCAAGCTCGGTCCGCTGGGTGTGGCCGAGCGTCTGGCGACCGTCCGCGGTGTGGGCTACCGATGGCAGTGACGGGATTCCGTAAGCGGGTCGTCGCACTGACCGTGCTGATCGCCACCGCCGTGGTGGCGATCCTGGTCGTGGTCTCGCACGTGCTGCTGAGCCGGGTGACGGACGCCGACGCGCACGATCTGGCACGTACGCGCGCCGAGGCGGTCGCCGCGAACGTCACCGCCGAAGGCGGCCGTGTCGTAGTGACGGAGAACGGCAGCGAGGCGCTGGACGAGGTCGCCTGGGTGTACGCCGACGGCCGCCTGATCGACGGGAACGTGCCGCCGAGCGTGGTCGGTCGCGTCGAGGAACTGGCGGACTCCGGGCGACCGCAGACCGCGACGGTCGGCGACTACCTCCTGTACGCGCGGAAGGTCCCGGTCCACGGCCACCACGTCATGGTGATCGTCCGGGTGGACCTCAGGCCCTACGAGACATCCGAGCAGCGCAGCCTGACCTTGTCGCTGATACTGGGCGGCCTCACCATCCTCCTCGCCGGCGGTGTCGCACACCTCGTGGTGCGCCGCGCGCTGCGGGTCGTGCACGAGATGGCCGCCCTCGCCGACGACTGGGGCCATCACGAACCCGGGCGCCGCTTCAACCTCGGGGTCCCCCGCGACGAGTTCGGGGAACTGGGGCGGACCCTGGACCATCTCCTGGAGCGCGTCGACAGCGCGCTGGCGGACGAGCGCCGGCTCACCGACGAGATCGCCCACGAGCTGCGGACACCACTCACGGTCCTGCGGGCCGAGGCGCAGCTGGCGCAGCTGTCCGGCGAGCCGGTGCCGCCGGAGGCGGTGCTGAGCGAGGTCGACCGCCTCGATGCGGCGATCACGACGCTTCTGCGCGCCGCGCGCGCACGGACGGACACGGGGACCCGGTGCGATCTGGGCTCCGCCGCGCGGCGGGCGATCGCTGGCCGCGCGGTCGAGGTCGCCTTTCCCGCGAAGGTCGAGGTCGCCGTGGCGGCCGACGTCGCCGTGTCGCTGCTGTCGCCCCTCCTGGAGAACGGCCTGCGGCACGCGCGGTCGCGTGTGTGGATCACCGCGCGCGACCAGGGCGAGGCCGTCGTGGTCGACGTCCTGGACGACGGCCCCGGATTCGATCCCGCGGACGTCGACCGGGTCTTCGAGGCGGGTGTGACCGGCGGCGACGGGTACGGGCTGGGGCTGCCGGTGGTCCGGCGCATCGCCGCCTCGGCCGGTGCGGAGGTCCGCGCGATCGCGGACGGCCGCGGTCACGTCGAGGTGACACTGCCGGCGGCGGCCGCGGCCACGTAGTCAGGTTATGTGCAGGTTCCTCGCGTAAGCCTCGCTGCATGACAACGACAACGGAAGCACGCCCACGCAGCGAGCGTCTCATGCTCAACAAGGTGCCCGAGGTCACCGTCTGGTTCTGGGTGATCAAGGTCCTGTGCACCACCGTCGGTGAGAGCTTCGCCGACTGGATCAACATGAAGCTGGGCGTCGGCCTGGTCAACACCGCCTGGATCTTCACCGCGGTCTTCGTCGTGGTCCTGGTCGTCCAGCTGCGGCTGAAGCGGTACGTTCCGTTCCCCTACTGGCTGACCGTGGTCGTTGTCAGCGTCACGGGCACCCTGTACACGGACATCCTGACCGACCAGCTGAACGTGCCGCTGTGGATCAGTTCCGCGGTCTTCTCGGTGCTGCTCGCGGTGGTCTTCGGTGTCTGGTGGCTGCGTGAGCGGACGCTGTCGATCCACTCGGTCACCACGCTGCCGCGGGAGTCGTTCTACTGGCTCGCCGTTCTCGTCACCTTCGCGCTCGGCACCGCGACCGGCGACTGGACCCTGGAACTGACCGGCTGGAGCCCGGGCGTCTCCGTGCTGCTGCCGCTCGGCCTCATCGCGGCGATCACGGCGCTGTGGAAGTTCGGCGCGAACCCGGTGCTGTCCTTCTGGCTCGCCTACATCCTGACCCGCCCGCTGGGCGCGAACATCGGCGACTGGCTCGCCTCCCCCAAGGTCGCCGAGACCCCGGGCGACCCGACCGGTCTGGCGCTGGGCACGTTCACCACCAGCCTGATCTTCCTCGGTCTGATCCTGGCGACGGTGGTCTACCTGACGGTGACGCGCTCGGACGTGACCGAGACCCACGAGGCGACCCACCAGGCACCGGCCACCGGCGACCCGCGCAAGGAGCGCACCGCGCTCGCCGGCTTCGGACTGCTGGCCGTCGCCACCGTGGGCCTGCTGGTCTGGGCACACGGCCGGCCGCACGTCGGCCCGGCGCCGGAGACCGACAACACCTCCGCGGTCCAGATGGCTCCCGGCCAGGCGGTGAAGAAGTTCCCGGCCGCCAAGGTCGACGCACTGAAGAAGCTCGCATCGACCTCGCTCAAGGACGCACGCTCGGGGGACAAGGCCGGCGCCCATGCGGCGGCCCAGTCGCTGCGTGACCTGTGGGATGCCGACCAGGCATCGCTGCAGCCGCTGGACGGAACCGGCTGGACCTCCATCGACGCCCAGATGGACAAGGTGCTCAAGACGTTCGGCATCGATCACTCGAACCCGCCGATGTCGCCCGCGCAGCAGGAGAAGGAACTGAACGCCCTCCTGACCGACATGGGCTGACAGACCGCACACCGAGCCCGCCCCGCCCACCCGGCCGGGCTCGGTGTGCCGCGGAATCCCCGGGGACCGGCGCTGACCAGGGCCTGAGTTCCCGGGTGCGCGGGCGGCGACGGCCTCAGCGATGACGTGGGCGGCCGCGCTGGTACTGCTTCGGCCACGGGACGTCGTCACCGAGCACCTGGGCCGCGCGGAGCGGCCAGGTCGGGTTGCGCAGCAGTTCGCGCGCGAGCATGATCGCGTCGGCCGAGCGGTCCACGAGGATCTGGTCGGCCTGCTCGGGTGCGGTGATCAGGCCGACCGCGGAGACGGGCAGGGCCGCGCCCTCGCGGACGGCTCGGGCGAAGGGCACCTGGTAGCCGGGCTCCACTTCGATACGGGCGTTGTGGACGAGCCCGCCGCTGGTGACGTCCACCAGATCGACGCCGTGGGCCACCAGGTGCCGCGACAGCTCGACCGTCTCCTCCGGGGTCCAGCCGCCGTCGGCCCAGTCCGTGGCCGAGAAGCGTACGAACAGCGGGCGGTCCTCCGGCCACTGCGCCCGTACGGCGTCGGTGACCTGGACGAGGAAACGGCTGCGCCCGTCGAGATCGCCTCCGTACTCGTCGGTGCGGTGGTTGGACAGCGGTGACAGGAACTGGTGCAGCAGGTATCCGTGCGCGGCGTGGATCTCCAGGACCTCGAAGCCGGCGGACAGCGCCCGCGCGGCGGCGTCGCCGAAGGCCCGGACCAGAGCGCGGATGTCGTCCACGCCGAGCTCCCGTGGGGCCGGCCAGTCGCCGAACGGCAGCGGAGACGGTGCCACCGTCTGCCATCCGCCGGCCTCCGGCTCGACGTACGCGTCACCCTCCCAGGGCGGTGCCGTCGACGCCTTGCGGCCGGCATGGGAGATCTGGATGCCGGCAACGGCTCCCCGCGCGTGGACGAAGTCGGTGATCCGCTTGTACGCGGCGGCCTGGCCGTCATCCCAGATGCCGGCGTCGGAAGGGGTGATCCGGCCGTCGGGTTCCACTGCCGTGGCCTCCTGCATGACCAGGCCGGACCCGCCGCGTGCCAGGGAGCCGAGGTGGACCAGATGCCAGTCCTGCGGATAACCGTCGACCGAGCTGTACTGGCACATGGGGGCCACCCAGGCCCGGTTCCGGAAGGTCGTGCCACGGAGGGTGAACGGCGAGAAGAGACGGCTCATAGGAGGCCTCGCGGGAGGGATGTGGGACGACGGGTGCCCCGCAGCCGTCGGGCCGCAACGGCCTGGGCTCCTGCGGGCGCACCCCTCACGGTGGGTGCACCCGAGTACCCGGCCCCTCTCGTGGCACACACCCACCGGCCAGGCGTGCCCACCCGCGCGGATGCCCGGGCACGCGGCGGTCCCGGGCCGTGGTCCGGGTGAGGCGGAGCACGGTCGGTGCCGGGGCCGTGGTCCGGGTGAGGCGGAGCACGGTCGGTGCCGGGGCCGTGGTCCGGGTGAGGCGGAGCACGGTCGGTGCCGCCAGAAGCCTCGGCAACGAGACCCTCGACCGGGGCGGCTCGGTGAAGGCTCTCCAGCGGCGTCGCCGAGCGAGCGCGCCGTCGGCGCGGGGGCGACGACGAACGCGGCGAGGAAGGCCGGGCGAGCGCCGACCGCCCGTCCCATGCCGCCCCCGCAGGACGTGGGTGCTCAGCCGCCCGTGCGACCGGGCACCCACGGGGTCACGAACGTCCGGCTCAGACGGCCTGGTCGGCGGCCAGCCGGACGAGCCCGGCCCACGCGTCGGGGGCGACCGTCAGAACCGGTCCGGACCGGACCTTGGAGTCCCGGATGTGTACGGTTCCGGGCGCCTCGGCGACCTCGACGCACTCGCCACCGTTGCCCGTGCTGTAACTGCTCTTGAACCAAGCGGCTTCCGGCACAGCCGCTCTGCTGCGCTGCACGTTCATGCCTCTCCCATCAGTTGCTCGATGAGCGCCGACGACTCGCTCGGGGTCAGCGCCTGTGATCGGAGGATGCCATAGCGAGCTTCGAGCGTACGTACGTACGAGGTATCGGTGTAGAGACGACTGTCGTCCTGGACCTCCGCGTACGCGATGCGGTGCCCCTTGTCGGTGTCGATCAGGGTGAAGGGGCCGCCGAGCGCGGCGTGGTCCTCGCGTCCGATCGGCATGACTTGTACTTCTACGTTCCTCGATTGCCCGGTGAGCAGGATCTGTTCCAGGGTCTCGCGCATGGTTTTCCGGCCGCCGAGCTGCCTGCGCAGCACTGCTTCCTCGATGACGAAACTCATCAGAGGGGCCGGGCGGCGGGTGAAGATGCTCTGCCGCACCATCCGAGCTTCCAAGCGTTGCTCGATTACGTCGTCCTCCAGCAGCGGGCGCTGCATCTGGAAGACGGCCCGTGCGTAGTCCTCCGCCTGCAACAGCCCGGGGACGGCATACACGGCATACACGTTCAGCGCCGTCGCCCGCGCCTCCAAGCGCGCCGAGTCCCGGAAGAACGCCGGATACTGTGCCCGCCCCACCTCCTCCTTCAGCGCCTTGAGGACGCCCCCGGCGTCCAGCACCTCGTCCGCGCGGTCGATGAACCCGGGCGAGGGAATCCGCCGGCCCTGCTCGAAGGAGGCGATCGACTGGGCCGCGTAACCCGTGAGCCTGCCGAACTCCGGCCGTTCCAGGCCCGCCCGTACCCGCAGCAGCTTCAACTGCCGTCCGAACGCCGTCACCACGCCCGAGCCCGGCTCGTCCTCCGGCCTCGGCCCGGCGTCCTCCCGCACACCCCCGGCCTCGCCCCGCTCCACCGACCCCATCGGCTCCACCGCCTCCCCGGCCCAGCTCCCCGGCCCAACGCACCCGCCCCGAGCCGGTCACGCGGCGCGCCTCGTACACCTCCCGCGCCGGCACGTACAACCCGCACGCGACGGCGCGTCACCACTGGTCACGCTACGCCACTGCCGGAAGCGTTACGGGCATGAACCACGAGATCGCCGCTCCTTCCCGCACCGGTCAACCCATCGGCCCCACAGGTCACTTCGCGATGCGGTTCAGCTCCACCCCGCGCGGCGCGCGGCTCGCCCGGCGACTCGCCGGGCACCGCCTCGACGCGTGGGGCATCCCCTACGACTGCGACGCGCACCACGCGCTGACGCTGATCGTCGGCGAGCTCGCCGCCAACGCCGTGCGGCACGGCCGGGTCCCCGGCCGCGACTTCCACCTCTCGTTGGCCCGCGACGCCACGACCGTACGGATCGAGGTCACCGACACCCGCACCGAGGGCGTACCGGTCGTGGCGACGCCCACGGACCTCGGCGACACCGGCCGCGGCCTGCTCCTGGTGGAGCGCCTCGCCGACCGCTGGGACTGGCACCCGCGCCGGGACAACCCCGGCAAGACGGTCTGGGCGGAGTACGTCCTGCCGGCGCCAGGCCGAGCCGCCGCCGCACCCCGGCCCGCTTCATGAAGACGCGGGGCCGGGGCGCCCTCGGTCACAGGCCGCAGGAGCCGCGGTCGAGGTGGAAGTAGCGGGCGTTGGCCCAGCGGCACAGCCGGATACCGACGATGACGCCGACGATGGTGACCAGGGCAGGCAGGTATCCGCTGGCGACCTGGATGATCGGGATGGCCGGGCACCCACCCGAGATCGCCCAGCCCGTACCGAACAGCACCGCGCCCGGGACCACACCCGCGTGGATGCGCCCCGGGGTGCGGGGGACCCGCAGCAGAGCGAACGCGCACACGATGATCACGACGGCGCCGGCGAAGGAGAGGAACATGCGCAGGTCCTGGAAGGTGAACATGCGGTTCAACTCGGCGTAGTCGCCGAAGCCGATGTTGGTGACGGTATAACCGAGGGCCAGTCCGGTGATGATGGTGGCCAGCAGAATCGCGCCCCGGGTACGCATCAGATCACCTTCCACAGGAGGAACGACACCACGACGGCGGTGCCGAAGAACACGGCTGTAGCGACGATGCTGACCGGTCGTAGACGGCCGCATCCGTTGAGTCCGTGGCCGGAGCTGCACCCACCGGCCAGCCGAGTGCCGAAGCCGACCAGCACGCCTCCCACGAACAGCAGGGCGACCATGGTGGCCGGATTGGCGGTGACCACGTTCCGGAATCCCGGGCCCATGTCGTAACGGAGGTGGAACCGCCCGGAGGTGACCGCGGCGATCAGTCCGCCGAGGAAGATCGATATCAGCAGGGCGGCCTGGGTGACCAGCGGGGCCGGGCGCAGGCTCGTGGCCGCAGGGCTCTCGCTCGCCGCCGGTTCGGTATCCGCTTCGAGTGGCGGTGACATCCCGTACGGAGCCTGCGGCGGGGTGGACGCGACGGTGCCGAAGTGCTCCGCTGTAGCCGCGGCGAGCGCCTCGGCGAGAGCTTGGTCGTCGGTGAACTCCTCGTCCATCTCCTCGAGCTGGCGTTCGCGGCGCCAGTGCAGCACGCGATCCCATGCGGACGACACCCCGAAGGACCGATCCGTGGTGAGGGTGTGGTTGATGGTGACGAGAGCGAGCCCGATGGCGCCCGCCCACCAGGGCCAGTAGTCACTCATGCGGGGCCTCCCATCCATTCGGTGAATCGAGCCCACCAGCCGCGCTTCGCGCTGGGCGCTTGCCGCGCGTGTCGAGAGGGGTGGGGATGAGGCTGGGGAAACTGTTGGGGTGGTGACGGTTGGTAAGGCGTGACCGGTATCGGCGGAGATGCCGCCCCCCACTGACCTACGCTCTCCGGAGCCGCGATCCCGGGCCCGGACGGCTCAGGTGGCCGGCCCGGCGCTTGCTGCGGCCAGGACGCGCTCCCCGGTGACCTCGGATCGTGCTGCGGCGGCGGGGCCTGCCGGGCTGCCTGCCCCGGATGGACGGCGCCGGACCGGCCCGTGTCGACGGCGTCTTCGAGGTGTCGGGCGCGAGCCCCGTTGGGCAGCAGGCTGATCGGCACGCGCTCGCCGGTGAGTGACATCTGGTAGCGCGCACAGCCGACCCACTGGTCCTCGCTGTCGCAGTAGTAGTCGCGCCAACCTTGCAGGCTCGCCCTAAGCAGCGGGAACAGGGGGCATCCTGCGGCGTGCGAGCAACTCACGTTGCTCCCTTCTGACCGGAGCACACCACCCGTTCGGAGAGGGTGGTTGCCGTTCTCGATTTCATGTCCTCGCCGCGCCCGGTCGACCATCTCAGAGCGGCGCGGTGACGGCCTCTCACACTAAGGAGCTGTGCCTCCATTCCTTCGACCGGGCGTGATGGAACCACCGTTTCGGTGTCCCAGGCAACCTCAAGGCGCATTCCGACCGTGACCGCTTGACATCACCGAGTGATATGTGGCACGCGGCACTTATGCGCCTTTGTCTCTCATGTCTGCATATTTACGGTCGATCGTGAGGCCACTTGGAGCGTGGTTGGATTTCAGGACCGGCCCTCGTGCCGACGGTAAGTCAGTTGTTCGTGGAGATGGTGCACATGCGGGCGTTGGATGTGGCGAAATTGTGAATTCAGCTGTGACGAAACTGTTGATTTTCCAGGTGGTAAAAGAAGACGCTAATGGAGGGGAATCATGTGCCAACGTGCTGTCTGTCGGTCCTGTCGCAAGGTGACCTATGAGGGATGCGGGAGGCACGTGGAGCAAGTGCTCGCCGACGTGCCCACGCCCCAGCGGTGCACGTGTGAGTCGGCGGAGCACAAGCGTGCCCGTACGGGCGAGGGGATGACTCGGTCGGGACCGGTCCGACCTGGTGGGCCGGCGCGACACACACCCGCTCCTCCACGCCCGGACGGTTCACGGGGTCGATCGAGCGGTGGCTGGTGGGCCCGGCTCGTCGCTTGGGTCAAAAGCCCGGCATGAACCGGCACCACCCGCACGGCACCGACCCTCATGATCAAGCCCCCTACCGGCGAGGAGCCGCGGGTAGGGGGCTTGTCGCCGCAGGCGCCGATCGGCGGTCGGGCTGCCGGTATCGGCGGTCCCGCGATCGGGAAGTCCCGCGATCTGACGATCAGTAGGAGACGGTGACGCCGACCTGGTGGTACTGGCCGACGGTGTCCAGGGCGCCGCCCGGGACCGCGCCGACCTGAGCCACGAGGTCAGAGGTGCTGATCGCCGTGGGGCCGGCGGCGATGCCGGCCTCCGGGCTCAGGCCGCCCGAGACGGTGTCGAGCTCGGCGTCGGAGATTTCGAGGGTCTGAACCTGGGGAGCGGAGTTCATGAGGAAACTGCCCTTCGTATGGATGTTCCACAGGGGGGAGCGGCCAGGCTGGGGATAGCCGGTGAGCCGCGACCGCAGGCGCGCGCCGTCCGTTTCCGGACACCTTGGCGCGAACCCGGCGGCGCGAAGGATCAAATCACGGAGCGTGCCCGGCATCCAGTCGGTCGACGCTCCCAGCAAGGCAGTTGAAACAGTCGTCTACTCATCCGTGCACGCATGCACACGAATCAAGGGCAGCTTCTCTACATGTAACCCGGCATAGGAAACCGACAGCTATTGCCACGTCAGCTCCGACCAGGACAAGTCCCCACCAACAGAACGCACCGTGCCGCTGTTGGGCAGTCGCTGTGCAGATTCCGTCACGTACGCATCCGCGGCCGCTTCAGTACCTTGTCCACCGCGATCCGCGACCCGTCCACCGCCCGCCCGTCAGGTTCAGCTCCTCCGTCGGCACGGCCCGGACGGCGGCACGGCCCCGGACGGCGGCACGGTTGTCGCAGGGCCCGTTACGGATGCGTGGTCAGCGGATCGAGGAACGTCAGTACGGAGGCGTCCTCCTCGATCAGCGGGGCGAGGGCGGCGTTGAACGGGGCACCGTACGGGGCGTCCAGGTGCGCCCTGAAGGCGTCCTCGTCCCGGTAGACCTCGAAGATCCAGTATCCGCGCGGGTCTGCCGCCCTGGTGTAGACGTCGAAGGCCAGGTTGCCTTCCTCCTCCCGCACCTTCATGGCGTAGTCCCGGATCAGCTGGGCGACCTCGTCCTCCGCTCCCTCTCGGGCGGTGAACTCGGCGAGCAGGGTCTTCTTCACGGTTTCGTGTCCTTTCGGTGAGCGGAGTCGAGGTGGCAGGCGACGGCCTTGCCCGGATTCACCGGGCCGGTCCCCCGCACGGACCGACGGGCCATCAGGCGTCGCCGACGGTCGCGAACCGCGCCGACCGGCTCGGCCACGGCGGGTGGGGGCCGGCAACCGAGCAGGTCAGGGCCGCGGCCCGAGGCGGGCCGGGGTGCCCGGCCCGGCCAGGGCCGACGCCGTGTCCGCGGGTCCGCCGCCGGGCGGCACCCGCAGGGCGAACTCGTCCGGGACGGTCGCGGGTTCGGTGAAGGCGTCCGCGACGCACTCCCCCAGGGCGGTGATCTGGCGCGGGCTCATGGGCTGTTCTTCTCTCGGAGTGCGCGCGGACGGAAACAGGCATGTCCCGGGCAACCGGTGAACGGCTTCGGGCGGACCACGGCGGCGGATGTTGCCGATCCGTGACGGGCTCAGGGCATTGACGTTGCCGGGGAAGGGAGTCCATCATCCTCGCCAAGCAGTGTCAACGATGACATAAGTCAACGATGACACCGAGGGACGGCATGCACCGATGCCGGCCGTTCGCCCGCGATCCCGCAGGAGTCGTTCATGTCACGCACCTCTCGTCTGCCCTCCTCTCTGCTCAGAGCCGCTGCCTGCACGGGTGTCGCAGCCCTCGCCCTGACAGCCTGTGGATCCGGATCGGGATCGGGCGCCGCGAGCACCGGATCGGGCGGCGTGAAGGTCGGTCTGATCACCAAGACCGACACCAACCCGTTCTTCGTGAAGATGAAGGAGGGCGCGGAGAAGGCCGCCAAGGAGAGCGGCGCCCAGCTGTCCACCGCTGCGGGCAAGTTCGACGGGGACAACGCCGGTCAGGTCACGGCCATCGAGAACATGGTCGCCGCCGGCGTGAAGGGCATCCTGATCACCCCGAGCGACTCCAAGGCGATCGTGCCCGCCATCCAGAAGGCCCGCGCCAAGGGTGTCCTGGTCATCGCCCTGGACACCCCGACCGAGCCGCAGAGCGCGGTCGACGCCCTCTTCGCCACCGACAACCTCGAGGCCGGGAAGCTGATCGGCGAGTACGCCAAGGCCGCCATGAAGGGCAGGACGGCGAAGATAGCCGCCCTCGACCTCGCGCCGGGTGTCTCGGTCGGCGTCCAGCGGCACAACGGATTCCTGAAGGGCTTCGGCGCCACCGACAAGGACGTCGTGTGCGCCCAGGACACGGGTGGCGACCAGGCCAAGGGCCAGACCGCGATGGAGAACTGCCTGCAGAAGGCGCCCGGCATCAACGTCGTCTACACCATCAACGAACCGGCGGCCCTGGGTGCGTACACCGCGCTGAAGGCCAAGGGCCGGGAGAAGGACGTCCTGATCGTCTCGGTCGACGGCGGCTGCACCGGCACCCAGGCCGTCAAGGACGGCAAGATCGCCGCGACGTCGCAGCAGTACCCGCTGAAGATGGCCGCCGAGGGCGTCAAGGCCGTCGTGACGTACGCCAAGGACGGCAAGAAGGCGTCCGGTTACACCGACACCGGCGTCACCCTGATCACCGACAAGGCGCGGGCCGGGGTCACGTCGAAGGACACCGCCTACGGCCTGGACAACTGCTGGGGCTGAGCCGATCACCGGCCCTGACCGCTCTTTCCACGACCCCCCAGCGGGGCGGCCGGCCCCACCTCCCCGAAGGGGGACGGCCGCCCTCTCGTCCTCCCACCGGGACTTCTGTCTTCCGACAAGGACTTCGCATGACAGCCACGACCACGCCGTACGCCGAGCTCAAAGCGCCGACCACGGCCCGCAGACTGCTCACCGCACCGACCACCGGCCCGCTGGTCGCCCTCGTTCTCGCCTGCGCCTTCTTCGCCCTCTCGACCGACCAGTTCCTCACCGGCGGCAACTTCTCGCTGATCGTGCAGCAGGTGATGGTCGTCGGCACCCTCGCCATCGGACAGACCCTGATCATCCTCACCGCGGGCATCGACCTGTCCTGCGGAGCCGTGATGGCGTTCGGCAGCATCGTGATCGCCAAGATGGCCGCCGACGGCTCCCTGCCGCCGCTCGTCGCCATCGCGCTGGGCATAGCGGTCTGTGCGGGCTTCGGGCTGCTCAACGGGCTACTGGTGCAGAAGATCCCGCTGCCGCCGTTCATCGTCACCCTCGGCATGCTCAACGTGGCGTTCGCGCTGACCCACATCTACTCCGAGGAGCAGACGGTCACCAACCTGCCCGGCCCGCTGACGGCCCTCGGGCAGACCTTCCCGCTCGGCCACACCGACATCACCTACGGCTCCCTGGTCACCATCGCCCTGTTCCTCCTGCTCGCCTACGCGCTGAGCAGCACCGGCTGGGGCCGGCACGTCTACGCCCTGGGCAACAGCCAGGAGGCGGCGCGGCTGAACGGTATCCGCACCTCCCGGCTGACGATCGGCATCTACACCGTGGCGGGTCTGCTGTACGGGATCGCCGCCCTGCTGCTCATCTCCCGCACCGGAGTCGGCGACCCCCAGGCGGGCCAGACCGACAACCTCGACAGCATCACCGCCGTGGTCCTCGGCGGCACCAGCCTCTTCGGCGGACGCGGCTCGGTCCTGGGCACCTTCATCGGCGTTCTCATCGTCGGCGTCTTCCGCAACGGCCTCCAGCTGATGGGGGTCGCCTCCATCTACCAGACCCTGATCACCGGTGTTCTGGTGATCCTCGCGGTGACCGTCGACCAGATCTCCCGGAAGAAGGCCCGATGACCGCCACCACTTCCCCCACGCCCGTTCTGCAGGCCCGTGGTCTGGTCAAGCGCTACGGCCACGTCACCGCCATCGACGGCGCCGACTTCGACCTGCTCCCCGGTGAGGTCCTCGCCGTCATCGGTGACAACGGCGCCGGCAAGACCAGCCTGATCAAGGCCCTCACCGGCGCGGTGGTCCCCGACGCCGGCGAGATACGCCTCAACGGGGAGCCCATCACCTTCTCCGGCCCGCAAAGTGCCCGCGCGCACGGCATCGAGACCGTCTACCAGGACCTCGCCGTGGCGGCCTCCATGGACATCGCCTCGAACATGTTCCTCGGGCGTGAGCTGCGTCGTCCCGGCGTGCTCGGCAGTGTCTTCCGCATGCTGGACAAGAAGCGGATGCGGCAGGAGGCCGCCGAGCACATGGCCGACCTGAAGATCGGCCTGCGCTCGCTGACGCAGTCGGTGGAGACGCTCTCCGGCGGACAGCGGCAGGCCGTCGCGGTCGCCCGCTCCGTCGCCTGGGCGAGCAGTGTGGTCGTCATGGACGAGCCCACCGCGGCCCTCGGCGTCAAGGAGTCCGGTCAGGTCCTGGACCTCATCCGCCGCGTTCGCGACAAGGGCATGCCGGTCGTCCTGATCAGCCACAACATGCCCCACGTCTTCGAGATCGCCGACCGGATCCACGTCCACCGGCTGGGCCGGCGCGCTGCCGTGATCAAGCCGTCCGACCACTCCATGGCCGAGGTCGTCGCCATCATGACCGGCGCGCTCAGCATCGACGAGGCCGGAGATACTGTCGTAGCGGATTCCAGGGCCGCGAAGGCCGCCGGAGTCCAGGCCACCTGACGGCACAACCCAGCTCTCGCAGTTTCCGGCCGAGGCCGCGGCCGGAACCGAGAGCCCTCAGGAGACGGTTTCTCCATGGCAGCGAACCGCCGCCCCACCCTGGCCGACGTCGCCCGTGAAGTGGGCGTCAGCGCCAAGACGGTCTCCCGGGTCCTCAACGAGGACGGACCCGCCTCCGCGCAGACCAGGGAACAGGTACTGGCCGCAGTGGCCAAGCTCGGGTTCCAGCCGAACCTGATGGCCCGCAACATCCGCGTCGGGGGCCCGGACACCACCATCGGCCTGGTCATCCCCGATCTCGCCAACCCCTTCTTCGGAGCCGTGGCCCGCGCCATCGAGGACACCGTCCGCGACCGCGGACTGACCCTGCTCATGGGCTCCTCCGCGGACGACCCCGATCGCGAACGCGCCCTGACGGACAAGTTCCTCGCCCGACGGGTCAGCATCCTGATCGTCGTTCCGTCCGTCGGCGCCGACCACTCCCACCTCAGGCCCCACCGCACGGCGGGACTGCCCGTCGTCTTCCTCGACCGCCCCGGGGCCGGCCTCGCCACGGACAGCATCGTCAGCTCCAACCGCGCCGGGGCGCACGACGGCGTCGCCCACCTCATCGCCCACGGCCACCGGCGCATCAGCTTCGTCGGCGACCTGCCCCCGGAGCTGTACACCCGCCGTGAACGTCTGGCCGGCTACCGCTCCGCGCTGCGGGAGGCCGGCATCCCCTACGACCGCTCACTCGTCACCAACGCCCACGACCAGCAGGGCGCCGAGGCCGCGACCGCCCGACTCCTCGGCCTGGCCGATCCCCCCACGGCCCTGTTCGCCGGCAACAACATCATGGCGCTGGGCATCGTCGCCGAACTGGCCCGCAGCAAGCGCAAGGACGTCGCCGTCGTCGCCTTCGACGACGTTTCGCTGGCCGAGGCACTCGAACCGGCCCTGACCGTCGTCGCCCAGAACGCGGAGGAGCTCGGCAGAACAGCGGCGACCGTGGCGCTGGCCCGCCTCGACGGCGACCGCTCCCGCGCCCGCACCATCACGGTTCCCACACGGCTGATCGTCCGAGGCTCGGGGGAGCAGCCCGTGCCTCAGCCGTAGGCGGCCCACCCCGCCGGCCGCGATGCTTCGTCGCCGCTCGGACGGCCGGCCGCAAGCCGCGGATCGCGCTGCTGGACGCGACGCGGCTCTCCCCCGGCTCACCACTTCCGGTTGGCCAGGACCGCTACCGAGGCGCGGGCCGCATCGGCTTCGGGGAGGTTCAGGTCGGCGAGCAGGACGCCGGGGCGGCCGTCGAGTTGGTGCAGGAGCTGACCGAGGGGGCCGACGACGGCGCTGGCGCCGATCCCGGTGGGCAGGGTGCCGGGCGGAAGGCCCACCGTGGTCGGGTCGCCCTGGCCGCACGCCGCGACGAACGAGGTCGAGTCCAGCGCCCGGGCGCGGATCAGCAGGTCCCACTGCTCGCGCTTGCGCGGGCCGGAGCCCCATGACGCGGCCGTGACGATGAGCGTCGCGCCGTGTTCGGCCAGGGCCTGGAAGAGGCCTGGGAAGCGGATGTCGTAACAGGTCGTCAAGCCGACCGTGAAACCGTCGACTTCGAACATCACCGGTTCCCGCCCGGCTTCGACCGACTCGGACTCGGCGAAGCCGAAGGCGTCGTACAGGTGGATCTTGTCGTACGCCGCCTCGACCCCGTTCCCGGTGGCGAGCAGGGTGTTGCGCACCCGCCCGTCGTCCGCCGGGGTGAACATCCCCGCGACCACCGTGACACCCGCGTCCGCGGCGATCCTCCGCACCGCACCGGCCCACCGCCCGTCCAGCGGCTCGGCCGCCGCGGCGAGGTCGGAGCCGAAGCAGCACATCGTCGCCTCGGGGAAGACCACGAGCCGGGCACCGGCCGCGGCCGCCTCCGCCGCCCGCTCCTCGACGAGCCGGAGGTTGTGCCACGGGTCGGGTGTGGAGACGATCTGGGCGAGTGCGATGTGCATGGTGCCTCCTGTCGGCGGGCCGGTCGGTGGTGGGCGTGCGCAGCGGCCCCGGGGCGGGATCGAGCCCGGGGCCGCCGTCGCGGGGTGCGGAGCGCCGGCTACGTCCGCAGCGGCATCGCCATCGGGCGCACCGGAGCGCCGGAAGCGCCCCGCAGCCGGATCGGCGCGGCGAGGAAGCACAGCTCGTGGACCCCGTCGCGGGACAGCTCCTCCAGGTTGACCAGCTCGATCATCGGCACCCCGGCCTCGGCGAGGAAGTGGCAGTGTCCCGGCAGCCAGTTGTCCTCGTGCTGGGACGGCCCGACCTCCACGCACTCCTGGTCCGCGGCGACGGCGATGATCCCCTGCCCGGTGAGCCACCGGGCGGCCTCCAGGCTGAGGCCGGGCGGGTCACCGAGCACCTTGGAGCCGTCGGGCCAGTAGGCCATCCGGCCGGTCCGCACCAGCGCCACGTCGCCGCTGCGCAGTTCGAGGCCCGCCCGCTCGAGGGCGCCTCGGCAGTCGTCCACCGTGATCGCGTACGACGAGTCGAGGCAGGGCACGCCGTGCAGCGCGGCCACGTCGATGAGCACGCCGCGGGCGACGATCGGCGGGATCTGCTCCGCGCCGCCCTTGGTCCAGTGGCGGCTGCCCAGGTTCTCCTCGGCGCTGAAGTTGTTGTAGATCCGGCCGTCCACGCCGAAGTGGTTGAGGGCGTCGATGTGGGTGCCGGTGTGGGTGTACATGAACACCACGTCGCCCGAGTAGCAGACGCGCCGGTTGACGTCGGCGCCCGCGCCGTTGAGGTTGTCGACCTCGGTGCCGGCCGGGGTGTGGCTCATGAAGATCTGGTACGACGGGTCGCCCGCGGCCTGGAAGCTCGGCATGCCGACGAAGTAGTCGACGCTCAGGTCGTACACCGTCGAGGCGTCGGCACGGGACATGACGGCCGCCTGCGACCGGGGCGTCATGAGGTTGAGCGCCCCGAGCTGGTCGTCGGGTCCGTAGGGGCTGGTGGCGACCTTGATGTCGGCGGTCGGGGCCATCAGGCGTCCACCTCGAAGTCGACGACGGCCCGGCCGCGGACCATGGGCAGCAGCTTCTCGACCACCTCCATGTGGAACGGGGCGGTCGAGTAGCGCTCCAGGTCCTCCCAGGAGCGGAAGTCGCTGATCAGGGCGCCGTCCCAGGGGTCGCCGTTCTCGTTCGGTTCGCCCACGTGGGCGCCGAGGCTCCAGGAGTCGATGACGTCGAGTTCGGTGGAGAGCTGGTTGAGCAGGTCCACGATGGCGTCGTTGTCGTGGCCGTCTGCGGCCTGCCAGAGGAAGACGTGGCGGATCATGGCGTGACTGTCCTTTCGGGGGTGGCGGTGTGCCGGGGCGGAGCGGCCGTCAGATGTCGACCACGAGGCGCCGCCCGGCGGCGCGGGAGACGCAGGGGAAGATGAGGCTGCCGCGCTCGGGGTCGTCCGGGTCGAGCACCGAGTCGAGGTGCAGCGCCTCTCCGTCGAGCAGTTCCAGCTCGCAGGTGCCGCAGGTGCCCTGCCGGCAGTCGTGGTTCACGTCGATCCCGGCGCGGAGCATCGCGTCGAGCATCGTCTCGTCGGCGCGCACGGTGAGCAGGCGTTCCGAGGCGACGCAGGCGACGTCGAACTCGGTGGCGGGGGCCGTCGAGAGGTCCACCCGGGGCGCGAAGCGCTCGATGTGCACGGTGCTGCCGTCCAGCGTCGCGCCCTGCTTGCGGACGGCCGCGAGCAGCGGCTCCGGGCCGCAGGCGTAGATCCTGGTGCCGGGCCCGACGTCCATCGCGGCCGCCAGGTCCGGGTGCCCGTACACGTCCTGCGGGCACAACCGGACCCGGTCGCCGTACGGTTCCAGCTCGTCGACGAAGGCCATCGCGGAGAGCCGGCGGCCGCCGTAGACCAGCCGCCACGGCAGCCCGTCCCGGTGCACCTGACGGATCATCGCAAGCAGCGGCGTGATCCCGACGCCTCCGGCGACGAACACGTACCGCTCGCCCTTGACCAGCGGGAACTGATTGCGGGGCGGCCCGACGGGCAGCCGGTCCCCGACGCGGAGTCTGGTGTGCGCATACGCCGAGCCGCCGCGCCCGGACGGCTCGCGCAGCACCCCGAGGCGGTAGGTGTGCCGGTCGGCGGGGTCCCCGCACAGCGAGTAGTGGCGAACGTACTCCCCCAGGGTGACCTCGACATGGGCGCCGGGCTTCCACGGCGGCAGTTCGGCGCCGCCGGGGTCGGCCAGGGTGACGGCGAGGACCTCGTCGGCGACCCGTTCGAGTCGGCTGACCTGGAGCGTCAGTCCGGTGTCGCTCACGTGCTCCTCCTTTCGCATGACTCGTGGGTGGGGTGCCGCCCGGCGCCCTGCCGGGCGGCGGGCGGCCGGCTCGGTCAGCCGGTGACGAATCCACCGTCGACCGGCACGGCGGAGCCGGTGACGAACGAGGCCGCGTCGGAACACAGGAAGGCGATGGCCCGCCCGATCTCGTCCGGGTCGCCGACCCGGCCCATCGGCACGCTCGCCTCCACCTCGGCCCGCATCGCCGCGCCGCGCTCCCCCGCCCCGTCGGCGATGCCGCGCAGCAGGGGGGTGTCGACCGGACCGGGGCACACGGCGTTGATCCGGATCCCGTCGCGGGCGCAGTCCAGCGCCGCCGCCTTGGTCAGGCCGACCACGCCGTGCTTGCTGGCGCAGTAGGCGGGGATCCGCGCCTTTCCCACCAGGCCGAAGTTGGAGGCGAGGTTGACGATGGAGCCGCCACCGGCGCGCAGCATCGCCTCGATCTCGACCTGCATGGCGAGGAAGGTGCCGGTGAGGTTGACCGCGAGGGTGCGCTGCCAGTTCTCCGGCGAGCACTCCCCGATCGGGGCCACATCGCCCTGGATGCCGGCGCTGTTCACCGCGGCGGTGAGCGGACCGAGTTCGCGGACGGTGTCGGAGACCGCCCCGGCGAGCGCGGCCCGGTCGGTGACGTCCACGACGACGGCCCGCGCCGTGCCGCCCCTGCCCTGGATCTCGGTGGCCGCGGCCTCGGCGGCGACGGCGTTCGCGTCGGCCACGGTGACGGCGAAGCCGTCGGCGGCCAGGGCGAGCGCGGCCGCGCGGCCGATGCCCGACCCGCCGCCGGTGACGAACGCCGAGCGGCGCCGGTCAGCCATGGCTCTTCAGCACCGAGACGAACAGGCGCAGGTCGGCGCCGTCGGGGATCTCGCCGTCGTCGTAGATCTCGACGGCGTTGGCGATCTCGACGTAGGCGAGGGCCAGGTCCAGGAGGTTGCGGTCGGCCTGGTCCGCGTCCCCGGTGTTCCTGCCGAGCAGGTAGGGCAGGAACCGGGGGACGGCGGCGAGCATGGTCTCGTAGAACGCCTTGGACTCGGCGTAGGGGCGGCTCAGGCGCGCCTCGATCCGGGCGGCCTCGTCGGGCAGCACCCAGGCGCCGAAGGCTTCGAGGTCGCCGAACCCCGCGGGCAGGGTGGTGGTGCTGGTGGTGGGGGTGGATGCGGTGGTCATCAGGCACCTCGCTGCATGACGTCGTCGAGGGTCTTGTGGAAGGCGCGGATCTGGACTTCCTGCTCACCGAGGACGAACGCGTCCCGGGCCTGGGACTTGAGCCCGACGTGCAGGGCCTGGTGTCCGGCCTGGTCCTCGCAGAGCAGGTCACGGAAGCGGCACTTCGCCTGCTCGATCAGGACACGCTCACCGAGGTTGGCCGGCTCCGGGTAGTGCAGCCGGATCTCCCAGGTCGTCCGGTCGACCGCGGCGGGCCAGAAGTTGTACGTGAACATGGAGTTGTTGAAGAACGCGATCACCAGGTTCGGGAACACCACGTGGAACGCGAAGGGCGTCTCCAGCGGCAGCATCAGCTCGCCGAACCGCGGGTGCGCGGCCGCGTGGGCGACGCCGCTCGCGGTGTCCTGGAAGTCGGAGTCGGACGCCGAGGTGTAGACCGAGTGCAGGCCGAGCCGCTGGAAGTCGGCGATCCGCGTGTAGCCGTCCTCGTTGGTGTGGAAGGCGCCGCCGGAGAGGAACCGGTGCAGCGGCGCGAGCATCGGCACGTGGTAGATCTCGTTCTGCGCGTCGATGGCGATCTTCCAGTTGTTCTTCTCCGGCACGTCGTAGCGGTACTGCAACGAGAGCCGTTCGAACGGGAAGTCGTCGAGCCGGTCGGCCAGCGGCCCGAGGTGGTCGCGCAGCGTCACCGGCGGCTCGTCCATCATGTGGATGAAGATGAAGCCGTTCCAGGTGTCGGTGGTGACGGGCGTCAGCCCGAGCCCGCCCCGGTCCGGGAAGTAGAACTGGTCCTCGTCGGGCACGAAGTCCAGCGCGCCGTCCTTCGAACCGTAGGCCCAGCCGTGGAAGCGGCAGGTGAACATGCGGGGGCAGGCGCCCTCCCGCTCCCAGATCAGTTTGTTACCGCGGTGCGCACAGACGTTGTGGTACGCCTGGATCCTCCCGTCCTGGTCCCGGACGACCAGCAGCGAGACGTCGAGGACGTCGACGTCCCGCACGAAGAACGCCGCGTCGGCCTGGAAGTCCTGGACCGAGCCGACGTTGATCCAGGTCCTGCGGAAGACCTGCTCCCGCTCCCGCTCGTGGAACTCGGGGGAGATGAAGCGGTCGGTGGAGATCGGCCCCGTCCCCAGCTCGGGGAAGCGCTGCGCCCAGCGGCGGGTGGCGTGGTCGACGTCGGGTTCGGGAGCGGGGACGCTCGGGCGGTCGTCCAAGTCGGTCATGGTGGTGTCTCCTTCGACACTGGTGAGTCGTCGAATCGGTGGAACGTGTCTGTGGCTGCGGGCCCTGACGAGGCGTCAGCGGATGTCAGCCGGGCGGGCGTCCGCGGTCCCGGAGTACGCGGGCTCCTCGGCGAGCAGGAGCACCACGCCGTCCTCGACCGAGACCGGGTAGGTGGCGACGGGTTTCTTCGCCGGGCGCCGGGTGGCCTTGCCGGTGGTGACGTCGAAGCGGCCCTGGTGCAGCTCGCACTCGATCTCGCAGCCCAGCATCCGGCCGTCGGAGAGGGCCGAGGCGCCGTGGCTGCACAGGTTGGACACGACGTGGATCTCCTCCCCCACCCGGCACACCAGCAGGTTCAGGCCGCCGGTGGCGACCGGGAGCAGCCCCGAGTCGGGGATCTCGCCGACGCGGCAGAGCGGGATCATCGGGCGGCCTCCGGTGCGGTCACGGCCTCCGCGCGGGCGGCCTTGTAGAACGAGGGGCTGGCGGTGGCGCATCCGGCGCAGATCGCCTGGCCGCCCGCGGTGGGGTCCCGGTCCATCTCCACCGCCGTGTAGGAGCGGTCGCAGGCGTGGCACCGGATGCGCGCCGCCCAGGCATCGGCGACCTCCTCGCGCGGGTCATCGCCCCGGTGCAGCAGCGCCTCGAACCGGGACACCAGCGTGTAGCCGCCGGCGCTGAGCACGAAGGTGATCGGCGCGGACCAGGTGGCCCCGAAGGCGCCGCCCCACTCCACGAGCAGGATGCCGACGACCGAGACGGCCACCCACACCGCGGCGGCGGGTGTCACCCGGCGCAGCCGGCCCGGCCGGAACTCGGGCAGGGTTCCCTCGGTGCGCCGGTGCAGCAGGATGTGGGTGAGGGCGATCGCCACCCAGGCGACCACGAAGACGCCCTGCCAGTTGAGCGCCCGCAGCAGGTACGACAGCACGTCGGTGAGCATCAGTGCGTACACGAGACACCCGGCGACGACGGCCCACACGATCCGGGGCAGCCTGACCCGCAGCACCCGGGAGGCGAGTGCTTCGAGATTGGTCGAGGCGAGGTAGAGGTTGGCGCTGTTGATCCGGGTCTGGCTCACCACGAGCAGCAGCAGACCGGCCAGGCCCAGCGTCTGGATGACGGCCTCGACGATGCCGGTCTCGGTGATGCCGCCCGCCCCGAGGACTCCGGGGACGGTGGCGGCCAGGAAGATGCCGACCAGACCGGTGCCCAGGTAGGTGAGCAGGTAGAAGACCGGGCCGAAGGTGACCACGCCGTGGAAGGTCTCGTCCTTCGCCTTGCCGAAGCGGGCGAAGTCGACGGTGTACATCATCAGGATGTAGACGCCCATGTACACGCTGAAGGCCCACAGCCAGCCAGGTCCGGCGAGGTCGGTGTGCGCGCCCGGCAGGCTGACCGAGGCGGGGTGGCGGCCGCTCGCCACGGCGACCAGCGCGATCAGGCCCACCACGTAGAACGGCAGCAGCAGGCCGTTCAGCTTGTCCAGCCAGGTCCGGACCCCACCGAGGATCAGCGGCACGCTGTAGACGACGACCAGCAGGTACCACAGCCGGATGTCGCCGCCGCCGACGAATTTCTGCAGGGCCACCGCGACGATGGACCCCTCGAACACGCCGTAGTAGAGCGCGGTCGCCGCGAAGATCAGCGGGGCGAGGGCGGCGCCCGCGTAGCCGAAGATCCGGCGCGACAGCAGCGCCACCGTCAGACCGGACCGGCTGGCGTAGCGGGCCAGGAAGAAGTTCATCGCTCCCTTGGTGAGGCAGGTCAGCACGATGCCGATGACCGCGTTCACCGTTCCGGCGACGGCGGCGACGGTCGCCGCGACGTACAGCCAGAACATCGCCGAGAACATGGAGCCGAACGCCATCAGCAGGGACATCCGGCCGCTGCGCCAGGTCCTGGGCATGACGTGCATCGAGTAGTCCTCGGTCGCCGCCTCCTTCTGCACCCGCGGGTCGTCGGTGTAACCGACGTCCAGCGGAGCGGCGGCCGGCGCGGGGGCCGATCTGCCGGCCGCTGCTTCGCCTGCGAGTTCGGTCATGGTCTCTCCTCGGCGGTCTGGGTGGGTTCCTTCGATAGGGATGCGTTCTCGCGGTCGAGATCCGGGGGGCGACGAGGCTTCGGCCGTCGTCGTCCGTCGATGAGGACCGAGTCTGCTCAGGGCCGGGGCGCCGGACATCGTCGAGCCGCACCGACAGCAGAAGGAGACCGTCCTCCTCCGATCGCAGGAGATGCGCGGCCAGAACACCGGATGCGCAGGTCCGGGCCAGGATCGCGCTGGACAGCGGCGGCCCCCGGCCGCAGAGTGGAACGCGGTCCCCGCCGGTGCGGGCCCCTGGTCGGGCGCGGTGGGGCCACGCCGCGCAGGAGGCGCTGCGCGAGAGGAGGAACCGTGCGGAAGAGTCACCCACCGTCGCCGTCCGCGCCGGGCATCGGGCAGGCCGCCCCCTCGGGCCGCACCGCGGACCGCGCCGCCGCACCGCCCACCCCCGCCGCCCCGTCGGACGGCTCCGTCCTCTTCGAGCATCTGCCGGCCGCGATGGCGCGCATCGACGCCGGTCCGGCCGGCGAACTGGTGATCCGCGACGCCAACCGCGCGCTGCGCACCCTGGTCGGCCGCGGGCGTGAGGACCTGCTCGGCGCGCCGCTCGACGTTCTGGTGCCCGACCAGGGCCCGCTGGACGCGGTCCGGGCAGCGGCCGCCCGCTACGCCGACGAGCCGGACTCCGTCTCCGCGCGCTGCCTCGTCGCGGGCCGGGAGCCGGTCGCGGTCACGCTCGCCGTGACCGTCGTGCCCGACGCCGCCGGGAGCGGCGCGACCACCGCGCCGGGCAGCCCCGCCCTCCCCTCCGGCTCGTCCTGGCGGACCGCCCTGCTCGCCGTGCACGCGCACGGCGAGGCCCACGCGGACGTCGCCGAACGGGCCCTGCGGGAGAGCGAGAAGCGGCTCCAGGACATGGCCGACAACGTCACGGCGCTGATGTACCTCAAACGCCTCGACGGGCGGTACGTGTTCATCAACCGGCACTACGAGCGGGTGCTGGGCATCAAGCGCGAGCTGGCGATGGGCAAGACCGACTTCGACCTGTGGCCCCCGCCCATCGCGTCGATCTACCGATCCGACGACCGGGTGATCCAGGACGCCCGCACCCCGATGGAGTTCGAGGAACCGATCCCGAGCGCCCACGACGGCTGGGGCATGTGGCTCTCCCTGAAGTTCCCCATCTTCGACGCGGACGGATCGCTGTACGGCATCGGAGGCATCTCCACCGACATCAGCGAGCGCAACCGGGCCGACGCCGCCGTCCGCGAGGCCCGCGACGAGGCCGAACGCGCCAACCGCGCGAAGAGCGAGTTCCTCTCCCGGATGAGCCACGAGCTGCGGACCCCGCTGAACTCGATCCTGGGCTTCGGCCAGCTCCTCCAGCTCGAACCCCTCGCCCCGGCAGCCACCGACTCCGTCAACCGGATCATGAACGCCGGCCGCCACCTCCTCGCGGTGATCAACGAGATCCTGGAGATCTCCCGCATCGAAGCGGGCAAGCAGCGCTTCTCCATCGAGACCGTCCGCGTCTGCGACCCGGTCACCGAGGCGATGGAGCTGGTCCGTCCGCTGGCCGGCGACCGCCAGGTGGAGCTCGCCCGCGACTTCCACGGCGGCCTGTTCACCTGCGTCCTCGCCGACTACCAGCGGCTCAAGCAGGTGCTGCTCAACCTGCTGATGAACGCGGTCAAGTACAACCGCCCCGGCGGCCTGGTCACCGTGTCGATCGCCACCTCCGCGGACCGGGCCAGGATCCGCATCATGGACACCGGCCTCGGGATGGACCCGGCCGACATCGAGCGGATCTTCCTCCCCTTCGAGCGCCTGGCCCCCAACCCCGACCAGCCCGAGGAGGGCACCGGACTCGGCCTGGCCCTCGCCCGCAGCATGATCGGCCTGATGGGCGGCACCCTCGGCGTCGAGCGGACGGTGAAGGGCCGCGGCAGCGTCTTCTACGTCGAGCTGCCCACCACTCGGGAGCCCTCCCCCGCCGGCGCCGGCGCCGCCTCCGCCCCGTCACCCGCCGCCCCCGCCGACCCGGTCCCCGACCTGAGCGGCGCCCGCATCCTCTACATCGAGGACAACCAGGCCAACCTGGAACTCATCCGCAGGATCCTGGAGCGGGCCGGGAGCCCCCGCCTGATCTGCACCATGCAGGGCGAACCCGGCGTCGAGCTGGCCACCGCGCACCAGCCGGACCTGGTCCTCCTCGACCTGCACCTCCCCGACATCGACGGCGAGGAAGTGCTCGCGCGGCTGCGCCAGGACCCGCGCACCCGTGACACCCCGGTGGTGATCCTCTCCGCCGACGCCATCCCCACCCAGCAACAGCGGCTGCTGCGCGCCGGAGCCACCGGCTACGTCACCAAGCCTTTCGACATCCCGGCCTTCCTCCGTACTATCGGCTCCATCCTGCGAGGTGAGGCGAAGTGAACGGCGACCGGACCGGTGAAGTGCCCTTGGCCGAGCGCGTGACGGTCGTCGTCGCCGACGACCACCCCGTCTACCGGGAGGGCCTGGCGCGGGCGATCGACGCCGTCGGCACCCTGCACGTGGTCGGGCAGGCCGCCGACGGTGCCACCGCGCTCGCGGCGGTGCGCTCACTGCGCCCGGCCGTCGCCGTGGTCGACTTCAAACTGCCCGACATGGACGGCATCGAGGTGCTGAGCGCCGCGGCGCGAGAGGCGGCGTCCACCGCCTTCGTCATCGTCTCCGCGTTCGACGACAGGGCCACCGTCTACCGCGCGATCGAAGCGGGGGCGCGGGCCTACCTCCCGAAGGTCTCCCCCGCCTCCGAGCTGTGCGACGCGATTCTCAGCGTCGCCCGCGGGCACACCGTCATCCCGCCCAGCATGCAGACCGGCCTCGCCCTGGAGATCCGTCGCCGCCAGCAGGCGAGCGAGCCGGTACTCACCCCCCGCGAACGGGAGATCCTCGCCCTCACCGCCGAGGGACTCTCCGCCCCCGAGATCGCCGAACGCCTCTTCGTAGGCGTCACCACCGTCAAATCGCACCTCCAGCACGTCTACACCAAGCTCCACGTCTCCGACCGCGCCGCGGCGGTCTCCCAGGCGCACCGTCTGGGGCTGCTGAGCTGAGAAGCCGCGGACCGCTGGTCCGTGACGTTCTGTGACTGGTACCGGTCGGTCGACCGGGTGCCGCAGGTCGCGGCCGGAGCCGGAATCGGCCGCGTCGGCTCGGGTGCCCCGCTCGGGACGGCTCCAGGGCACTCGCCTTGTCCCGGCCATCGCGGCAGGGAACACGCACGGAAGCTTCCCCGGGCCTGTGGGGCAGGGGCCCGGCGAAGTGGTGAGCCCTTCCCCGCGGAGCGTGTGCGATCGCGCACGGGCGACTCGCGCGGGGTGCGTACCCACCGCAGGCTCGTGCTCCCGGGCCCGAATCCGCAACCGCGTGCGGACCGACCAGAGGCACCGCGCACCGACCGTGCGCTTGGCGGTCATGGCCGACCGGACGGGCACGAGGCGGACCTGAGCCAGCTGCCGACCGCGGGCACCCGTGCACCGCCGCGAGCAGGACCGCGTGCGCCGGGGAGCGCGAAGCTGGGGGTCGAGGGGGCCGGTTCACGGCTCGGACGGCCGGGTTCGGATTCTTTACGGTTCCCTGACGCCCCGGCCGCATCCGTTCGTCCCCGTCCGGGTGTCCTCTCCGATGTCCTCAACGGACGGAAGCCGTGTCGGAGATGGGAGGTGCCATGGAAGGCACCGTCGTCGCAGTGGTGGTCGTGGTCCTGCTTCTGCTGCTCGTGCTCAAGGGCGGGATGCGGGTCGTCAACCAGGTGGAGCGCGGGGTGGTGTTCCGGTGGGGCAAGGCTCTGCCGAGCCACCGGCAGCCGGGCATCACCTTCCTCATCCCGTTCGCCGACCGGATGCGCAAGGTGAACGTGCAGGTCGCCACCATGCCGGTGCCGACGCAGGAGGGCATCACCCGGGACAACGTGTCCGTGAAGGTCGACGCCGTCGTCTACTTCCGCGTCACCGACCCCGTGCGCGCGGCGATCGAGGTGCAGGACTACGTCTTCGCGGTCGGACAGGTCGCCCAGTCCTCCCTGCGGTCCATCATCGGCAAGAGCGACCTGGACGACCTGCTCAGCGACCGGGAACGGCTGCACGAAGGACTCGCCCTGATGATCGACAGTCCGGCTGCCGGCTGGGGCATCCACATCGACCGGGTCGAGATCAAGGACGTCCAGCTGCCGGAGTCGCTGAAGCGGTCCATGTCCCGGCAGGCCGAGGCCGAGCGGGAACGGCGGGCCCGGGTCATCACCGCGGACGGCGAGTTCCAGGCCGCGCAGCAGCTCGCCAACGCCTCACGGATCATGTCCGACACCCCCGAGGCCATGCAGCTGCGTCTGCTGCAGACCGTCGTGGAGGTGGCCGCCGAGAAGAACTCCACGCTCGTGATGCCGTTCCCCGTCGAGCTGCTGCGGTACTTCGACCGCGCCACCAAGAAGATCGACGCCGAGATCGGGGCACAGGCCGGACCGGCCGAGCCCGCTCCGGCGCCGGCCCGGGAGAAGGCCTCCGAAGCGGAGAAGACCGCCGGCGCGGGGGCCGGCGGACCGGAGGCCGTCGCAGCCGGGGCCGACCGACCGGAGGCCGTCGGGGCGGAGACCGCCGGACCGGAATCCGTCGCGGCCGAGGGGCTCGGGGGTGGGGGTGTCATCCGGCGGGGCTAGCATCCGGGGCATGACGACTACCGACCAGAACGCCTCCGTGCTGGACACCGAGATCGGGGCCCTCCAGGGCGGCTCCGCGAACCTGCCGCAGTACGCCGGCAAGGCCGTGCTCATCGTGAACGTGGCCTCCAAGTGCGGTCTGACCCCGCAGTACACGGGCCTGGAGAAGCTCCAGGAGCGGTACGCCGAGCAGGGCTTCACCGTGCTCGGCGTGCCCTGCAACCAGTTCCTCGGACAGGAGCCCGGCACCGCCGAGGAGATCGCCGAGTTCTGCTCGGCGACGTACGGCGTGACCTTCCCGTTGACCGAGAAGGTCGAGGTGAACGGCGAGGGCCGGCACCCGCTGTACGAGCGCCTCGTGGGCTTCGCCGACGGCGAGGGGCACACCGGTGACATCCGCTGGAACTTCGAGAAGTTCCTGATCGGCCGGGACGGCACGGTCGCCGCCCGCTTCTCGCCGCAGACCGAGCCCGAGTCGGCCGAGGTCGTCGCGGCCATCGAGAACCAGCTCGGCTGAGGTCGTCGCCGCCACGGGGAGCCGGCTCGGCCGATGCCTCGGTGACTGGGACGCGGCCGGGCCCGGTGACCCCGTGTGCGATACGGCGTTTCCGGTCCGGCCGGCAGGCCCCGGAACCGCCGCCCCAGGGCGCCCTGCGGCCTCGTAGGGGGCACGGGAGAGGGCGGGAGTCCTCTGGGAGGGGCGCCGTACGGCTCGGTGGGCGGGGCCGGGAGGCGGGGAGTCCTCCGGTGGGCGCCCGACGGCCCGCGCGCCGGGTCCTGGGAAAAGGTGGAGCCCCCTCGGCAAGGACGGCGACTGGTCGAGGGGGCTCTCCTGCTGGTGCTTGTGCAGTTGTGTCGGCCGGACCGCGTGGTCCGACGCGTCTAGGGACGAGGGTCAGGGAGGGCCCCCTACGCCTTGACCGAGTCGACGAAGGCGTTCCACGCCGTGGCCGGGAAGGCCAGGATCGGGCCCTCGGAGACCTTCGAGTCACGGACGGCGAGTTCGGCGGTGGTGGGCGACTTGACCTCGACGCAGGCGCCGTTGCCCGCGGAATAGGAAGACTTCATCCACGTCTCCGAAGCGCCCTGAATCAGTGCCATGTCCACTCCTGTTACGAGTTGCGGTGGTGCGGTTCACGCCAACCTTGTCGTCTGATTGGCGTGATCGACGCTACCGGGCAACAGCCTCGACCGGAGGGGCCGTTCACTCAACCGGATGGCATATTCCAGGTGAGCCTTCCACTGGAGTGGACCGACGGTGTACGATCCCGCGCCTCCTGTGACTGCAGTTCATTCGGCGTAGTCTTTGGCACGTTCCGCGATGAACTGTCGGGATTGCTCCACATTGAGGGACTGCGCCCGCAGATGTTCGTACATCACGGCGTACTTCTGCACGTCCTGCGCCTTCTCCAGGTACAGGTCGCTGGTCACGCCCTCCAGGTACACCACGCTGGAGTCGGCCGCGTCCGTGAACTCCAGGATCGCGTACTGGCCGTTCAGCCCCGGATGCGCGCCCACCTCGAACGGCAGCACCTGCACGGTGACGTGCGGGAGCTGGGACATCTCGATCAGGTGCTCGAGCTGTTCCCGCATCACCAGTTTGCTGCCCACGACCCGGCGCAGCGCCGCCTCGTCCAGCACCACCCACAGCCGGAGCGGGGTGCCTTCGGCGGTGATACGTTCCTGTCGGCGCATGCGCACCTGCACACGCTTCTCGATCTCGGCCGTGGACGTCTCCGGCAACGCGCCCTGCACGAGGGCCTCCGCGTAGGCGCGGGTCTGCAACAGACCGGTCACCAGCTGCGGTTCGTACACCCGCAGCGACTCCGCGTCCGTCTCCAGGCCGATGTACACGCTGTACGGGATGTCCCCGAACGTGTGCCACCAGCCCTGCTGGCGCGAGTCACGGGCCATCTCCATCAGCGAATCGACGATCCGCTGGTCCTCGACCTCGTAGACCCCGCACAGGTCGCGCACATCGCGCTGGCTGATGCTTCTGCGGCCGTTCTCCAGCCGGCTGATCTTCGACTGCGACACGAGCAGCCGCTCCGCGACCTCTTCGGCCGTCATGCCCTTGAGCTCACGGAGCCTGCGCAGCTCCTGGCCCAGTCGGCGCCGCCTGACGGTGGGATTGACATTGGACGCCACGGGACGTGCACCTCCGGCTGCCTGCCTGTTACTTGACACTTTGCGTATCTGCTGTTGAGCAGACTGCCACCAAGGTGCTTTCTACCGCTGGCAAACGAGGGATATGCAGTGCGTATGCGTCAGTTCGGAAACGGAACCGACGATCCGGCCCCGGTGACGGCCGTCGACGGGACGCAGTCGAGCGGGGCGGCGGGATCACGGGGATCGCGCCGCCCCGCTCGGACCGAGCGGCTCCCGAACCGGGTCCGCGTGGACCGGGGGTGCGGATCAGTGGGCCACGGCGCGTGCCATGGGCCCGCGGTGCGGCTGCATCGGAACACCGCGTGCGGGTTCCGTCACGGGCCTGGCCGTGGGGGCGGCCGGCCGGCCGGCCGTGGCCGGGCCGCGGCGCGGCTGTGCGGCCGCTCCGTTCTGCACGTCCATGACGGCGTGCGCGACGAGCCCGCCCATCGGATCGTGCCGGATCAGGTCCCGCAGCCGGGACCTGGACGAACGCCCCTCGTTGCCGGGGTAGAGATGCTTGCCGAGCCCGACGGCGTGCGCCAGTGCGGCGAGCGCCGCGGTCCGCGGGTCCGGCGGTACGCCGGTGCGGATCGCGGAATCCAGCCGGGCTCGGATCTCCCGGCTGATCTCGTTGTCCGTCGCCTGGTAGCGCGTCGTCGGCAGCACCCCGCACATCTGGCCCGCCACGGCATGCACCATGCCGCACCGCTCCAGATGCGAGAGATACGTCTGGCGGAGCCCCAGCCGGGGTCCGCCGATCCAATGGACTGCCCGTACCGGAGCGCCACGCCTTCGCAGCAACTCCAACGCGCAGTCCAGAGTCGGATCTCCTGTCGGCCGTGGTACCACCACGGCGATACGATCCCCGTCTGGGGCTATCCGTCCGGCCAGCGCCAGCTCCACTAGCTGTGCACCGGCCAGACCGAGGTCGAGCGACTGCGGCTGCGCAGTGGTACCCGTGGTCGGGTCCAGTGCGAGCAACAGAAGCTCCTCCGGAATTGTTCTGCGGCTCCTGCCCATCCATGCCTCCCCGCGTGGATGAATGACAGGGTGACCCCTCTCACATTGGTCTGTCGAGGGCGCGTGACCGGTTCGTAAGGGAACCGGTAGGTATGTCGTTCTCGTCTACCGCAGGGGTCAAGTCCTCACACAGGACACTGGTACATGGTTCGGACAGGGCGCGCGTGCGAGCGTGCGGCGCATGGAGGAGGCATCGGTGGCGGGCGAGTCCCCCGACAGGTCGAAGCAGCGCGAGTCGTCGGCGGAACCGACGTCGGGGAGTGGGGATCCGGTTCCCGAGGCGCGCGATCCGCGTCTCTCGGTGGCCCGGGAAAAGGATTCCTCGGGCGGCGTCTCGGACACCGCGACGCGGGTCCTGTCGGTACGGGACGCCGAACGACGGCCCACTCCCGCCGAGCCGGCGAAGGCCCCCGAGCCGGCGGGCGCGGAGGATGCGGGCGCGGAGGATGCGGGCGCGGAGGATGCGGCCGGGGATGCGGGCGACTCCGGGTCCCGGCAGAGGCCCAAGCAGGACGCCGCACTGCGTGAAGCGGTCTCGGCGTGGGTGCGCGGGGCGGACGGAACAACCGGGGAGCAGCAGCGGAAAGCCGACGCGACCGCAAAGGCGGGAAAGAGCGGCGACTCCGAGAGCGCGGGCACCGAGGCCGACGAGCGGACTGACGCCGACTCGAAGGGCGGCCTCGGCTCCAAGGCCGTGACTGACGCCGGCTCAAAGGGCGACGCGGGCGCCAAGGCCGACGCCGACACGAAGGCCGACACGAAGGCCGAGGTGGGCGCCGAGGCCGACGCCGACGCTGAGGCAGGGACCAGCGCCAAGACTGGCCCGGAGCCCAAGGCCGACGCCAAGCCCAAGACCGACCCGGAGCCCAAGGCCGACGCCAAGCCCAAGACCGACCCGGAGCCCAAGGCCGACGCCAAGCCCAAGACCGACCCGGAGCCCGAGGCCGACGCCAAGCCCAAGACCGACCCGGAGCCCGAGGCCGACGCCAAGCCCAAGACCGACCCGGAGCCCGAGGCCGACGCCAAGCCCAAGACCGACCCGGAGCCCAAGACCGACGTCAAGCCCGCAGCGGACGCCGACGCCGGAGGTGACGCCGACGCCCGGGGCGAAGGGACCACGGACGCCCGGGGCGACGAGGGGACGGGCGAAGGTGAGACGGGCGAGGCCAAGGCGAGCAAGGACGAGGCGAGCGAAGACGCGCCCGCCGAGGACGGGGAGGACGACGAGGACGGGGAGGACCGCGACGTAGCGCCCGCCGGGCCGCATGTCGATCAGCCGACCGCCGTCTTCAAGGCCCCGCGCCCGAAGAAGCCCGAGGTCGACCAGCCGACGACCATGCTCAAGCTGGGCGGCACCCCGAAGGCTCCCGCTCCCAACGCGCCGGAGTCCGACAGCGAACGCACCAGCAAATTCGTCGCGCTGAAGGACGACATGCGGCCGGGTGTGAGGCCACGGCCCGCCACCAAGCCCGCCGGCACCGGCCGCGACAGCGGCAAGCCCGGCACCACCGGACCCGGCACCACCGGACCGGGCACCACCAAGCCCGGCACCACCGGACCCGGCACCACCGGACCGGGCACCACCAAGCCCGGCACCACCGGACCCGGCACCGCCAAGCCCGGCACCACCGGACCCGGCAGCAAGTCGGCCGGCACCGGAACAGCCGGTGCAGGAGCGGCCGGTGCTGCGGCAGCCGGTGCCGGGGCGGCCGGTGCCGGACGTGACGTGGCCAAGGCCGAGGCCACCACCGTGCTGCCGCAGGTGGGGCCCGAGCGCACCACCCAGCAGCCGCTGCCGCCCAAGCCCCCGCTGGACCTGCTGGCCGAGCTGACGAACACGCCGCCGCCCCCGGAGACCCCGGTCCGCACCTTCGTGCGCCGGGTCAAGATCTGGACCCCGCTGGTCCTGCTGCTGGCGATCGTCGTCGCGGTCGTACAGGCGGTGCGCCCGCTGCCGTCCCCCACCCTCGCGCTGACCGCCGAGGACAGCTACACCTTCGGCGGCGGAAAGACGAACCTGCCGTGGCCGGGCGAGGGCCAGGGCTGGATCGACGGTGACGGCATCGGCACGATGGGCAGCTTCGGCAAGCAGACGCCCGTGGCCATCGGCTCGGTCGCCAAGACCATGACCGCGTACATCATCCTCAGGGACCACCCGCTCAAGCCGGGGCAGGAGGGCCCGCAGATCGCGATCGACCCGAAGGCGGAGAAGGAGGGGGGTTACAACAAGGTCGGCGAGTCCACGCTCAACACCGTCAAGGCCGGTGACCACCTCACCGAGAAGCAGGCGCTGTCGGCCGTCATCATCCCGTCCGCCAACAACATCGCGCGGCTCCTCGCCCGCTGGGACGCGGGCTCGGAGGCGGCGTTCGTCAAGAAGATGAACGCCACCGCCAGGGAACTCGGGCTGTCCCACACCACCTACACCGACCCCTCGGGCCTGATGGAGACGACCGTCTCCACCGCCGAGGACCAGGTGAAGCTCGGCCGCGCCTTCGTCAAGGTTCCCGCGCTGGTCGCCATCAGCAGCGCGGCCAGCTGGACCGACCCGTCCGGCAGGTTCTGGCCCAACTACAACGAGTTGCCCTTCCATATCGGCGCGATCGGCATCAAGACCGGCAGCACCAGCAAGGCCGGCGGCAACCTGCTCTTCGCCTCCCGCAAGCAGGTCGGCGGGCAGACGGTCACGATCGTCGGCGCGATCCTCGGCCAGCACAAGCCCGACATCCTCAAGACGGCCAACGAGGTCAGCCAGACCGCGCTGCTCGCCGCCCAGTCCGCGCTGACCTCGGCGAAGATCCTCAAGAAGGGCGACGTGGTCGGCTACGTGGACGACCGGCTCGGCGGCCACACCCCGGTCGTGATCACCCAGGACGTCACGGCGGTCGGCTGGGCGGGCCTGAAGGTCCGGCTGTCGTTCGTCTCCGGCGCCGTGACGCACACCGCGAAGGCCGGCACCAAGGTCGGCACGCTCACGGTGGGTGACGGCACGGCTCGTTCGGTGAAGGTCCCGGTGGCGTTGCAGAAGGATCTGGCCGAGCCCGGCTTCGGTGCCAAGCTGACGCGTCTGGGCTGACCGTCCCGACGCGTCCGGGTTGCCGGCGGCGGCAGCGGCCGCCCGTGCACCCCGTCGACGGAGCCCCGTCCGGGAGCCCGTCGGCGGGGTGCGTGCTAGCGTCACGAATCGGGGCAGGTCGCCGGTCACGGGACAGGGCCGCGAACTGGACGGGAAGCGGCCGGGAACACCGAGGGACGCGGCCGAGAACAGAAGACGGGACACGGGGAGTGCCTTCAGGTGGCGACAGCGGAGCCGACACGTGCCGACGACGCCGATCCGGACCCGGGATCCGGCCCGCGAATACGCGGGTGCGCGACCGACACCGGCGGCAGGAACGGCACACACGGTGATCTCGGTGCGCACGGCGACAGCGGTACACACGGTGACGCACGTGCCTACGGTGACACCGGTACCCATGGGGTCGCCGGTACGCACGGTGACGCCGGTATGCACGGGGTCACCGGCACGCACGGTGACGCCGGCATGCACGGTGACGCCGGTACCGACAGCCGGCCGGACGCCCGTCCGGTAGGGCAGGGGTCCGGCGCCCTCGCGCGCCTTCTGGCCGCCGCCGAGCCCCTGCGGCAGCGGCTCCTGCTGCACCCCGTGCTGTCCGTCACCGCGCTCGCGGGCGTGCTCCACATCATCTGGTTCTTCACGTTCGCGAACAGCGGCGGCGATCTCGCGGCGCAGGACGCGTGGGCGGAGTTCGTCGGCCGGCACCCCGACTCGGCGTACAACCTCGCCTGGTACGGCGGCATGCACCCGGTGTCGTACAGCGTGGTGTCGCCGTATCTGATGTCGCTCCTCGGTGTCCGTACGACGATGATGATCGCCGGAACGGCGTCCGCGGGCCTGCTGACGCTGGTGCTCATCCGCAGCCGGGCGGTGAAGAACCCGCTGTGGGCCTCGCTCGCCGGGGTCTTCGCGCTCCTGTGCAACGCGATATCCGGCCGGGTGACCTTCGGGCTCGGCACCATGTTCGCGCTCGGCGCGACCGCGGCCGTCTTCTGCTGGCCGTACCGGTGGCGGTACAAACGCTGGGCGAAGGCCCTGGTCGCCGCCCCGCTGGCGGCGCTCGCCACGATGTCCTCGCCGGTCGCGGGGCTGTTCGTGGGCCTGATCGCCGCCGCGCTGTTCCTGCAGAAGCGACGGCCGGGCGCCTGGGCGCTGGGACTCGCGCCGTCGGCCGTGGTCGCCGTGTCCGCCTGGCTGTTCCCGTTCTCCGGCACCCAGCCGATGACCATCGGCTCGGTGATAATGCCGCTGCTGTACGGCCTGCTGTGCCTGTTCCTCGTACCGAGGGACTGGGTGACCGTCCGGCTGACGGCCGGCGTCTACAGCCTCGGCGTCGTGCTCGTGTGGCTGATCAACTCGCAGATCGGGTCGAACATATCGCGGCTGCCGATGCTGTTCGCGGGCGCCGTGCTGATCGCCGCGCTGCCCTACACGGTGCCGAAGTCGCGCAAGTGGTACGTGACCGTTCTCGCGTTCCTCGGCTTCGTCGGCTGGATCGGCTTCAAGTCGGTGGACGACATCATCCACACCACCCCGGCCGCCTCCTGGGCCCGGGAACTCGCCCCGCTGGTCAACGAGCTGCAGAAGGTCGGCGCCGAGAAGGGCCGCGTCGAGGTGGTCCCGGCACGCTCGCACCGCGAGGCCTCCGCGCTCGCCCCGTACGTCAACCTGGCGCGCGGCTGGAACCGGCAGGCCGACATGGAGCGCAACCAGCTCTTCTACGACGACACGCTCAACTCGGCGAACTACCACGAGTGGCTGCAGCGCTGGGCGGTGCACTTCGTGGTGCTGCCGAAGGACAACCCGGACGGCGACGGCGGCGTACGCGAGCGTCAGCTGCTGCAGCGCGGGATGCCGTACCTGAGGCAGGTCTGGGGCGACGCCAACTGGCAGCTGTTCCGGGTGACCGATCCGGCGCCGCTCGCCGAGCCGAACGCGACGGTGGTCCGTGCCGACCAGGGCGAGATGGTCCTCGACGTGGCCAAGGCCGGGCGCGTCCTGGTCAAGATCCCGTACTCGCCGTGGCTGAGCGTCGTCGACGAGCACGGCAAGAGCCTGAAGCCTCCGCAGGAGACCGAGAAGTCCAAGCACCGGGCTCCGGGGACGGCGAAGTCGTACGACAACGTCAACGGCTGTCTGATGGAGACGCCCGAGGACGCCGACGGGGACAAGTGGACCGCGCTGCTGGCGCCGCGGGCCGGTACCTACCGGCTGGCCGCGCCATATCAGCTCCCTCGCGGCACTCCCTGCCCGGACGAGCTGAAGAAGTGAGCTCCCGGCACTCCCTGCCCGGACGAGCTGAAGAAGTGAGGCCAGCCGCCCCCGGCCGGCCCGGGGCGGACGGTCAACGCGGTCCCCGCAGTTCGCCGACGTACGTGTCCGTGCCCGGGATCGTCGGGATGAAGGGGGCCACCAGCTCCAGGCGTCCCAGTCCCGAGCCCGCGATGTCCGCCTCCAGGCCGGTGAAGTGCTCCTCCCAGCACTCCCGCGGGTCCCTCTCCAGGAACCACAGCAGTGTGAGGCGGGTGTCCACGCCCTCGACCTGCTTGACGTAGGTCATCCGGTCGCCCGGCAGCGGGGTCGGCCGGAACACCGTGACCATCGCGGACGGGGAACCCGCGAGGCGGCGCGGCAGGTGCCGGGCGCGCAGCCACCGCAGCAGCTCGGCCCGCCGCTGTGCCGACTCGGCGTCGACCACCTCCAGCACCAGGCCCGCGTAGGGGTGGTCGAGGGCGTGCACGTCGCGCGGTCCGGCCGCGCCGTCCCGGTAGACCGTCGTCTCGTGGTCCTGGAAGGCCGTGAAGACGTGGGTGCGGGCGTGGTGGACGCGGGCGTCGCGGTTGAGGCGCTTGTTGATGGCGACCGTCCACTTCATGTGGTCGGCGTAGCGGCCCGCGGTGATCCAGTACGTGGACAGGTAGCAGCCGGCGGTGACCGGCTGGGCCACCGCCGACCTCTCGGGGCGGCGCAGGAGCTGCAGATCGCGGGTGGCGACCCAGCGGCGGCCCGCGTACATCCAGGGCATGGCCATGGCGCCGGCGTAGTAGTGGTCGTCCTCGTACCAGCGGTTGTAGGCGTACTCGTGTCCGGGGTGCGGCTCGACCATGGTGATCAGGGCGTGGCCGGGCCGCACGCCGTACGGGCCCACGGCGGCCAGCTCGGCGTACACCTCGCTGCCGGTGTCCTCGCTCATGCGGTTCCCCTCCGGCTCGTGCGGACTCTCTTCCGTCCTCCCGCGGTGGCCCATACTCTGACGGTCCGTCAGGTAGAACGCCATACCCCGGAGGCGCCGATGTCCCTGCTCACCGGCAAGACCGTCGTCGTCTCGGGCGTCGGCGCCGGACTCGGCCACCGGGTCGCCGCGGCCGTCGTACGGGACGGGGGGAACGCGGTGCTCGGGGCGCGCACCGAGGCGAATCTCGCCAGGAGCGCGGCCGGTATCGACCCGGACGGCACGCACACGGCGTACCGGGCGACCGACATCACCGACGAGGGGCAGTGCGAGGCCCTCGCCGCGCTGGCGCGGGAGCGGTTCGGCGCCGTCGACGCGGTGGTGCACGTGGCCGCCTGGGACTCGTACTTCGGCGGGCTGGAGGACGCCGACTTCGCGACCTGG
The DNA here is from genome assembly GCF_040426375.1 of Streptomyces sp. NPDC096012. Lineage (NCBI taxonomy): Bacteria > Bacillati > Actinomycetota > Actinomycetes > Kitasatosporales > Streptomycetaceae > Streptomyces > Streptomyces sp. NPDC096012. The sequence goes on along the minus strand of NZ_JBEOTD010000001.1, from coordinate 311,601 downwards.
CTGTCGGTCGTCGACGTGAACCTGCTGGGGACGCTGCGGATGACACGGGCGTGCCTGCCGGCGCTGCGGGCGGGCGGGGGCGGTGCGGTGGTCTTCATCGGGACGCAGTCGGCGGTGGCGGCGCCCTCTCAGGTGCGGCAGGCCGCGTACGCCGCCTCGAAAGGGGCGCTGACCAGTGCCATGTACTCGCTCGCGCGGGAGCTGGGGCCGGACCGGATCCGGGTCAACACCGTGCTGCCGGGCTGGATGTGGGGGCCGCCGGTGCGGGCGTACGTACGGTTCACGGCGCGGACGGAAGGGGTGCCGGAGGAGGAGGTGCTGGGCCGGCTGACCGAGCGGACGGCGCTGCCAGAGCTGGCCACCGACCAGGACGTGGCGGACGCGGCGGTGTTCCTCGCCTCGGACCGGGCGCGGGCGATCACCGGGCAGCAACTGCTGGTGAATGCCGGAGAGTTGATGAGATAGACCGTTTCGGACCGGTCATTCCGTTCAGCTACTTGAACCTAGGTCATCAAGTCGAACGATTTTACCTTGACTTGACGTACCTCGCGCTTGTCGCGTTCATGTACCCGGACCCACGATCGGGCACATGAACAGTCTCGACTGGGCCGTGCTCATCGGCTACTTCGGCGTGATGGTCGCGATCGGTGTCTGGTCGCACAAGCGGGTGGAGGACGTCTCCGACTTCTTCACGGCCGGCGGCAAGATGCCCTGGTGGCTGTCCGGCATCTCGCACCACATGTCGGGCTACAGCGCGGTGATGTTCACCGGATACGCGGGCATCGCCTACACCTACGGCGTCACCTCCTTCATCACCTGGTCCTTCCCCATCGCGCTCGGCATCGCCATCGGCTCCAAGCTGTTCGCGCCGCGCATCAACCGGCTGCGCTCCCGGCTGCACGTGGCCTCCCCGCTGGAGTACCTGAAGAACCGCTACGACCTGCGCACGCAGCAGGCCCTCGCCTGGTCCGGCATGCTGCTCAAGATCGTGGACGTGGGCGCCAAGTGGGCCGCGATCTCCACCCTGTTGTCGGTGTTCACGGGCGTCTCCCTGAACCAGGGCATCCTCATCACCGGCGCCATCACCGCCGTCTACTGCACGATCGGGGGCCTGTGGGCGGACGCGCTGACCGAACTCGGCCAGTTCGTCATCCAGTTGCTGGCCGGCGTCTCCATGTTCGTCGCGGTCGTGATGAAGCTGGGCGACAAGCACATCGGCTTCCTCGGCGCCTGGGACGAGCCCGCGCTGCACGGCCACGGCAAGCCGCTGGTCGGCCCGTACAGCACGGTGTTCCTGCTCGCCTTCCTCTTCATCAAGCTGTTCGAGTACAACGGCGGCATGCTCAACCAGGCCCAGCGCTACATGGCGACGGGTAGCGCGCACGAGGCCGAGCGCTCCGCGCGGCTGTCGGCGATCCTGTGGCTGGTGTGGCCGGTGGTCCTCTTCTTCCCGATGTGGATGTCGCCGCTCCTGGTCCACGCGCAGAAGCCGGACGGCTCCGACTCCTACGCCCTGATGACCGAACAGCTGCTGCCGCACGGTCTGCTGGGGCTCGTCATCGTCGGCTTCTTCTCGCACACCATGGCCATGTGCTCCTCCGACGCCAACGCGATCGCGGCGGTGTTCACGCGGGACGTGGCGCCGGTGCTGTCGGCCAGGGCGCGGGCCTGGGGCGAGCGTTCCGGACTGATCGCGGCCCGGGTGACCACGGTCGTCTTCCTCGGCCTGTCGATGGCCGTGGCGACCCAGGTCAACTCCCCCGCCTTCAAGGACATCATCACGGTGGTCATCAAGTGGGTGGCGGGTCTGATGGGCCCGATCGCGATCCCGATGATGCTGGGTCTGCTCCGCCCGTTCCGCCGCTCCGGCCCGACGGCGGCCCTGACCAGCTGGGCGGCGGGTCTGCTCGCCTTCTGGCTGGTCAACTACCCCATCAGCTGGAACGTCGACGGCGGAGTCCCGCTGCAGTACCAGGTCTCGGTCCCGCTGGCGGTCTCCCTGGTGCTGTACATCCTCATCGGCCGGCTGAAGCCGGAGGACACCCCGGAGCGGCTGGCCGTCATCGAGAGGGTCAACTCCGACGGGGACGCGGCGGCGGTGCCGGCGCCCGCGGGGGCCGGCGACGACGTGATCGGGACGCCGGTGGCGGACTAGCGGACCGGCGGACGGCCGGGGGCGCGGTCGCGGCACCCGCAACGGGTGGGGACCGCGCCCTCGGCACTCGCGCCCGCTACGGCTGATTCACCTCCCTCACCAGGTGTGACGACCACGGGCACCAGTACAGGCCGGGCAGGAAGGCGCCACCCGCCTCGTCGAGGTGGTCCTCGGTGTAGGGGATCGTCGCGTCGCAGACCTCGATCGCGTAGTCGAAGAAGTCGATGGTGTCGGAGTTGAGGTGGTAGCTCCACCGGGGGTTGTAGGGGCGCGGGGTCTTGACGATGCGTCCGATGACGTGCGGGCGCTCCGACGTCTCGCCGGCGAGCAGCTCGCGGGCGTGCTGGATCTTCTCCGGGGCGGTCAGCCGGATCGTGAACTCGGAGCGGGTGCTGTCCCGGAAGACGAAGTACGCGGCGTCGTCCGCACGCGCCTTGGCGGGTTCGGCGTGTGCGGACGCCTGTGCGCCGGTCAGGGCGAGCAGGGAGGCGGCCGCCAGTCCGGCGAGCTGGGTGAGCTGTCGACGCACAGAGCACTCCTGTGATGAGAAGGAAGGGGCAGGGAAGGGCAGGGAAAGGCGGGGAAGGGAAAGGCGGGGCAGGGCGGGGCCGCTGAAGGACCGCGGAGGGGAGAGGCAGGGCCCTCGGAAGGACGGCGGAAGGGAGACCGGAACGCGATCTTCTTGTTCCACTTCTCACCGTAGCGAGTCGATGACCCGCTGTGACCTGGTCTGTGAAGCAGTCGCCCCTACGTGGGTAGGCAGAGCACCTAAACCGCCGGCAGGGGTGCGCCTAGCGCGGATAGCGCGCGAGCCAGCCCGGCGAGGACCCCGCGGGCCCGTGCAGCGCGGGGCCCTGGGTCATCTCCATGGCGAAGTCGTCGGCGAGTTCCAGCAGCGTCGGACGGCCTTCCAGCTCGGCCAGCCAGGCCGGCGGCAGCGCGGTCTCGCCGTGCAGGGCGCCGAGGAGGCCGCCGGTGAGGGCGCCCGCCGCGGCCGAAGGGCCGCTCTGGTTCACCGCCAGGCACAGCCCGTGCCGTACGTCCTCCCCCACCAGCGCGCAGTACACCGAAGCGGCCAGCAGTCCGTCCGCGGTGCCGTCCCCGGCCAGTTCCTCCACCCGGGCCGGTCCGGGCATCCCCTGCCGCACCGCGCCGAGCGCGTGCTGGAGGGCGTCGGAGACGGGCTGGTGGCCCGGGCGGGCGGCGAGCAGGGCGAGGGCCCGCTGGACGGCGCCGTCCAGGCTGTCGCCGCGGGCGAGGCCGTGCACGATGACGGCGTACGCGCCCGCCGACAGGTAGGCGATGGGGTGCCCGTGGGTCTGGGCGGCGCACTCCACCGCGAGCTGGGCGACGAGCTGGGGCTCCCAGCCGACCAGCAGTCCGAAGGGCGCCGAGCGGGCCACGGCCTCCGGCCCCAGCTCTCCGGGGTTCTTGGGCCGCTCCAGGGTGCCCGGGGTCTCGTCGCCGAAGCCGAGGAGCAGGGCGCGGGCCGGCTGCCGGCGGGCGTACAGCCACTCCTCGCGCGCGAGCCAGCCGTCGTCCTTGCGGCGCTCGTCCGGCCCCCAGTCCCGCTGGGTGGCCGCCCAGCGCAGGTACGCCCGGTGCAGATCGGTCGGCGGATGCCAGGCGCCGGTGTCGCGGCGCACCTGGGCGCGTATCAGCCCGTCCACGGTGAACAGGGTGAGCTGGGTGTGGTGCGTGACCGTACCCCGCCGCCCCTGCCCGAAGGCCAGGTCGAGCAGTCCCTCGGGGCCGTAGGCCGCCCGGATCTCCTCCAGGGACAGCGGATCGGCCGGACCGCCCAGCGCATCGCCCATGGCCGCCCCCAGCAGGGTGCCGCGCACCCTGCTGCGGAAGTCCTGCTGTTCGGCACGGCCCCAGACGGCACCGGACGTCGCACCCACCAGACCTCCCCAGAGCACCGTCCGCCTGTACGACGCTCAGCACTGTAATCGACCAGGAACGGCGCGTTCAGCGGGGCAAACCGGCGCTGACGGACATTACCGCCCAGCTCGCCACCGGCTCGGCCCGGCCCTCGGCCCGGCGCTTCGTCCGGCCCTCCGTGCGGCCCTCCGTCCGGCTCTCGGTGCGACCCTCCGTGCGGCCCTCCGTCCGGCTCTCGGTGCGACCCTCGGCCCGGCCCTCCGTCCGGCCGCGGTCCGCGAGCCGCTGCCGGACGTCCGCGCGGAGCACCTCGACCCCGGCTTCCTGGAGGTCGCGCGGGGAGCACGGCTCCTGCCGCGGGTACGGGAACCGGGCCGTCTGTCCCGACTGCGGCGAACTGGGCCGGTTCGAACGGCAGTTGCGGGCGGGCCGGAATCGCCTCCCGCCCGAATCCGGCGTGGTTTCTGGCGCATTGGGCGGTGGGAGAAGCGGGGTCCGTCGGGGAGAATCCAGCTCATGACCACCACCCCCACACGCCACAGCGGCCTCAGACTTGCCGCCGGTGCGCTCACGGGCATACTCGCCCTCTACATCGCCCTGGTCGCCCTCGGGAACATCACCGACTTCGGGACGAACCAGCAGTTCGTCCGGCACGTACTGGCGATGGACACCACGTTCAGGGACGACGGCCTGATGTGGCGGGCCGTCACCAGCACCGCCCTCGAGGACACCGCCTATGTGCTGATCATCGCCTGGGAGACGGTGGCGGCCCTCGTCCTCGTCCGGGGCACGTACCTCTGGGCGCGGCGGGACGTCGAGCGCGCCCGGCGTTCCTCCACCTACGGGCTGCTGATGCTCCTGGTGCTCTTCGGCGCCGGCTTCATCGCCATCGGCGGCGAGTGGTTCGCCATGTGGCAGTCCAAGAGCTGGAACGGCCTGGACGCCGCCACCCGGATCTTCCTGATCAGCTCGGTCGCGCTGATCGTCAACCAGCTGCCGGGCACCGGGCGGCAGGACGTCAGCTGACGACCGTCACCGTCGTCCCCTTGGCGCCGAAGGACCACAGTGCGGCCCCGTCCTGCTTGTGGAGGCGGATGGCGCCCAGCTTCTGGCCGTTCGCGGGCGGCGGCGAGGAGCCGTCGAGGGCGTTGGAGAAGGCTATGTACACGCCCGACACCTTGTTGAAGTACAGGACGTGCTCGACCTGGACGCCGTCCGATCCCTTGAGGGACTGGGTGCGCTGGGTGACGGAGTAGCGGCCGGGCCGCGGGTCCACCGAGCCCGGCCACACGGTGAACGTGCGGGTCGCCTTGTCACCGGCGTCGACCATCCAGACCCGCCTGCCGCCGAGCGAGTAGACGATCCGCCGGCCCGTCCCCGACCGGGCCGGCACGTCGGGCGCGGCCGGCGTCTTCGGGGTCGCGGAGGCGCGGGCGCCCGGCGCCGAGGCGCTGGGCCTGGCCGCCACGGCCGTGGGATGCGGCCCGCGGTCCGCCTGGACGCCGAGGGCGACCACGGCCGCGGTCGCCGCCACCGTCAGACCGGTGACCCAGGCCCACGAGGGCAGTCGGGCAGCCACGGGTACGCATCTCCTCCGCTATGGGGCCCCTGCTCTGATCGGGGGTCGGATCATCGTACTCAGTCCAGGACCGGCAGCAGATCCGGCAGGTGCCCGTCGGACGCCTCGGCCGCCCGCTGCCGCTCCTCGGGGACCTCGCCGTAGAGCGTGGTGCGCGGCCTCGCCGGGCGGCCGGCCGCCTCGGCCACCGCGACCAGGTCGCGAACCGACTTGTAGGAGCCGTAGGAGGAGCCCGCCATGCGGGAGATCGTCTCCTCCATCAGGGTCCCGCCGAGGTCGTTCGCCCCGGAGCGGAGCATCTCCGCCGCCCCCTCGGTGCCCAGTTTCACCCAGCTTGTCTGGATGTTCGGGATCCAGGGGTGCAGCAGCAGCCGCGCCATCGCCGTGACCGCGCGGTTGTCCCGGATCGTCGGGCCCGGGCGGGCGATCCCCGCCAGGTAGACCGGGGCGTTCGTGTGGATGAACGGCAGCGTGACGAACTCCGTGAAGCCGCCCGTCTCGCGCTGGATCCCGGCGAGCGTGCGCAGGTGCCCCAGCCAGTGGCGGGGCTGGTCCACGTGCCCGTACATCATCGTCGAGGACGAGCGGATGCCCAGCTCGTGGGCCGTTGTGATCACCTCGATCCAGGTGGCCGTGGGCAGCTTGCCCTTGGTGAGCACCCAGCGGACCTCGTCGTCCAGGATCTCCGCCGCCGTACCGGGGATGGAGTCCAGGCCGGCTTCCTTCGCCGCGGTCAGCCACTCGCGGACGGACATGCCGGTGCGGGTCGCGCCGTTCACCACCTCCATCGGCGAGAAGGCGTGGACGTGCATGCCGGGGACGCGCTTCTTGACCGCCTCGGCGATGTCGAAGTACGCCGTGCCGGGCAGGTCGGGATGGATGCCGCCCTGCATGCAGACCTCGACGGCGCCCACGTCCCAGGCCTGCTGGGCGCGGTCGGCGACCTGCTCCAGCGACAGCGTGTAGGCGTCCGCGTCCGTGCGGCGCTGGGCGAAGGCGCAGAAACGGCAGCCGGTGTAGCAGACGTTGGTGAAGTTGATGTTGCGGGTGACGATGTACGTCACGTCGTCGCCCACCACCGACCTGCGCACGTCGTCGGCCACCTGGCACAGGGCGTCCAGCGCCGGGCCGTCCGCGTGCAGGAGGGCCAGCGCCTCGGCGTCGGTCAGTCGCGTCGGGTCGTCGGCCGCGGTGCGCAGGGCCTGCCGCACGTCGGTGTCGATGCGCTCCGGCGCCATGCCGGGGGCGGCCGCCTCGCGCAGCGCCTCCCAGTCGCCGTACACCTCGTCGAAGTCGTCGCGGCGGTCGGCGGTACGGCCCTCGGTGTCGATCGTGCGGTGCAGGTCCGTGCGGCCGGCCGGTACGAAGGCCTCCTCCGGCTCCTGCCACGGCAGGCCCGCCGGGAGCGCGCCGGGGCGGGCCAGGCCGGTCTCCGGGTCGGCCAGCGCGTCCACGTGCGGGCGCAGCCGGGGGTCCAGCCAGGGCTCGCCGCGCCGGACGAACTCCGGGTAGACGCAGAGGCGTTCGCGCAGCTCGAAGCCGGCCGCCGCGGACTTCTCGGCCAGTTCCTCGATCTGCGGCCAGGGGCGCTCGGGGTTGACGTGGTCGATGGTGAGCGGGGAGACCCCGCCCCAGTCGTCGATGCCGGCGCCGATCAGCCGCTCGTACTCGGCGTCGACCAGGTTCGGCGGGGCCTGGAGGCAGGCCGACGGGCCCATGATGTGCCGGGCGACGGCCACCGTGGCGATGAGTTCGTCCAGTTCGGCGTCCGGCATGCCGCGCATCGCCGTGTCCGGCTTGGCGCGGAAGTTCTGGATGATCAGCTCCTGGATGCCGTGGTAGGCCCGCGCCACCTTCCGCAGCGCGAACAGGGACTCCGCGCGCTCCTCGTACGTCTCGCCGATGCCGATCAGCAGACCGGAGGTGAAGGGGACGGAGGATCGGCCGGCGTCCTCCAGCACCCGCAGGCGCACGGCCGGTTCCTTGTCCGGGGAGCCGTGGTGCGGGCCGCCGGGCTCGGACCACAGCCGGGTCGCGGTGGTCTCCAGCATCATGCCCATGGACGGGGCGACCGGCTTCAGGCGCTGGAAGTCCGTCCAGCTCATGACGCCCGGGTTGAGGTGGGGCAGCAGGCCCGTCTCCTCCAGGATGCGGATGGAGATCGCCCGGACGTAGGCGATGGTGTCGTCGTAGCCGTGCGCGTCCAGCCACTCGCGTGCTTCCGGCCAGCGGTCCTCGGGCTTGTCGCCGAGGGTGATCAGGGCTTCCTTGCAGCCGAGGGCGGCGCCCTTGCGCGCGATGTCGAGCACCTCGTCCGGGGACATGAACATCCCGTGGCCCGCCCGCCGCAGCTTGCCGGGGACGGTGACGAAGGTGCAGTAGTGGCACTTGTCCCGGCACAGCCGGGTGAGGGGGATGAAGACGCTCTTCGAGTAGGTGATGACGCCGGCGCGGCCCGCCTGCTCGAGGCCCGCGTCCCGCACCCGGGCGGCGGACGCGGCGAGGTCGGTGAGGGCCGCGCCGCGGGCCTGGAGAAGTACCGCCGCCTCGGCGACGTCGAGGGCGACGCCGTCCCGGGCGCGTTTGAGGGCGCGACGCAGGGAGTTCTCGGTCGGTCCGGTTCCGGAGGTCGCGGAAGTCGTCATTTCTCGAGCATACGGTTGGGCCGGACCGGTCCCCCGGGGCCGGGGGGACCGGAGGGTCCGGTGCGCCCGCCGGTGCGGTTCGTCCCCGGCTCACCGAGACGCGCCGGTGCGGTTCGTCCCCGGCTCACCGAGACGCGCCGGTGCGGTTCGTCCCCGGCTCACCGCGGCGGCCGCGTATCGCCGCGCTCCGGCGCCCCCGGAGCGGCCCACCGGCCCTCCCGGCCCTGCGGCTACAGGAATGCCGCGTACGTGTCGAGCACTTCCAGCACCTCCGCCTCCCCGGCCGCCGGCAGCTGGAGCACGACCTCCTCGATGCCCAGCTCGGCGTAGTGGGCGAGCTTGCCCGGGCTGGGCAGGACCGCGTACGGGACCACCTGGAGGGCGGCGGGGTCGCGGCCCGCGTCCGCCCACACCGAGCGCAGCACCGGGAGCGACTCGCCCAGGCCCCGGCCGCCGATCGGCAGCCAGCCGTCGGCGTACTCGGCGATGTGCGCGAACAGCTTGGGCCCGGCGGCCCCGCCGACGAGCGTCCGGGGGCCGATCACCGGACCGCGCGGCTTCTGCACCGGCTTGGGGTACGCGAGGCTGGCCCGTACGCTGCCGAACTCGCCGTCGTAGGCCACCGGTTCCTCGGACCACAGAGCCCGCATCAGGTGCACCCGGTCCCGCACCAGCTCCCGCCGGGTACGCCAGGTCACGCCGTGGTCGGCGGCCTCCTCCACGTTCCAGCCGTAGCCGAGGCCGAGGGTGAGGCGCCCGCCGGACAGGTGGTCGAGCGTGGCGACCTGCTTGGCGAGGTCGATCGGGTCGTGCTGGGCTGCCAGGGTGATCCCGGTGCCGAGGCCGAGGTCCTCGGTGACGGCCGCGGCCTGGCCGAGCGCGACGAAGGGGTCGAGGGTGCGGCCGTACTCGCGCGGCAGTTCGCCGCCGGCCGGGTAGGGGGTGACCCGTTCGACGGGGATGTGGGTGTGCTCGGGCAGGTAGAGACCGGCGAAGCGGCGCGCTTCCAGTTCACGGGCGAGCCGGGTGGGGGCGATGGTCTCGTCGGTGAGGAAGATCGTGACGGCGATGCGCATGGGTCATCTGTACCGGGTGTGCCGTCGACTGTCCATACCGACTGGTCGGTTGTCGGCCACCGCTCGTCGATCCCCGCTCGTCCATCCTCGCTCGTCCATCCCCGCGCGTCGGACGCCGCTCGTCGGGTACCGCTCTTCGGGTCTTCGGGTACCGCTCTTCGGGTACCGCTGCCGGTGAGCCGCGCGGCGCGGCCCGCGCCGAGCCCGAGCCCGTGCGGCCGGACGGGCGATTCCCGGCGATCGCGCCCGGTGCGGCCGGACGGGCGGTTCCCCGCGATCGCGCCCGGTGTGGCCGGACGGGCGGTTCCCCGCGACTCCGCCCGGTGCGACCCGGACGGCCGGTCCCCCGCCACCCCGCCCGGTGCGACCGGCCGACCGGTCCCCCGCAACCCCGCCCGGTGCGACCGGCCGACCGGTCCCCCGCAACCCCGCCCGGTGTGGCCGGAGGGGCGGTTCCCCGCAACCCCGCCCGGTGTGGCCGGACGGGCGGTTCCCCGCGAGTCCGAGCCGGTCTACGTTGAACGGGTGGCGACCATGCGCGGCACTCTCGCACCAGGGGCACCCGACTACGTCTACCTTCCCTTCGACGTACCGCCCGCGACGGCCGAGTTGCGGGTCTCGTACACGTACGACAGGCCCTCCGTCCCGCCCGGCACCCCCGGCAACGCGCTCGACATCGGACTCTTCGACGAGCGTGGCACCGAAGGGGGCGGCCGGGGTTTTCGCGGCTGGTCGGGGGGTGCCCGCACCGAGTTCTTCGTCCGGGCGGACGAGGCGACGCCCGGCTACCTGCCCGGTCCGCTCACCCCCGGCACCTGGCACATCGCGCTCGGCCCCTACACGGTCGCGCCGCAGGGCCTGTCGTACGAGGTGACGGTCACGCTCACCGAGGGGGAGCCCGGCACGACCTCGGCGCCGGTGTACCCGCCCGAGCGTGCGGCAGGGCGGGGGCGGGCCTGGTACCGGGGCGACTGCCATCTGCACTCCTGGCACTCCGACGGCCGCCGGACCCCGGCGGAGATCGCGGTGCTGGCCCGCTCGGCCGGGCTCGACTTCATCAACAGCTCCGACCACAACACCATTGCGTCGCACGCCCACTGGGCCGACGCGGCGGGCGACGACCTGCTGGTGCTGCTCGGCGAGGAGGTCACCACCAGGAACGGCCACGTGCTGGCGCTCGGCACCGATCCGGGCACCTTCGTCGACTGGCGCTACCGGGCCCGGGACCGCCGCTGGGCGCGTGCCGCCCGGGAGATCCGCCGCGCCGGCGGCCTGGTGGTGCCGGCCCATCCGCACGCCGACTGCGTCGGCTGCGCCTGGAAGTTCGGGTTCGCCGAGGCGGACGCGGTCGAGGTGTGGAACGGGCCGTGGACGCCCGACGACGAGGTGGCCCTGGCCGCCTGGGACTCCCTGCTGGTCGCCTCGGTGCGCGAGGACAGGGCGTGGCTCCCGGCGATGGGCGACAGCGACGCCCATCGCGATCCGGACGTGGTCGGCCGTCCCCAGACGGTCGTCCTGGCCGACGATCTGACCCGGGAGGCGATCCTGGCGGGCCTGCGGGCGGGCCGGTCGTACGTGGCCGAGTCCAGGGCCGTCTCCCTGGCCCTCACCGTGACGGCCGACGGGGGCGGCCGGGCGGGCATCGGCGAGCGGCTGAGGGTGCCGGCCGGCACGCCGGTGACGGTCCGGGTGGAGGCCGCGGGCGCCCCGCGCTGCTCGGTCCGCCTCGTCACCGACCAGGGCGTGCTGTTCACCGGCGGTCCGCTGCCGGTGTCGGGTGCGGGCGCGGTGGAGTGGCGCACGTCGTCTGCCCACGCGGCCTACGTCCGCGCCGAGTTGCGGCACGAGACGGCCGTGGGCCCGATGCCGGGCGCGATGGCCGCGTTCACCAACCCCGTCTTCCTCGGCACCACTTGAGCTGCCGGGCCGCCCCGCGTCCAGCGCGTGGCCCGGCGCCTGGCGGGTGCTCCGGCGCGGGGCGATGATCTCGGCGACCGGTCCGGATCGCCGGCCGCCGGCATCACGGCCCCACCCGCTCAGCCCCACCCGCCGGGCAGGCTCAGCCCCGTCAACCGGGCAGGCTCAGCCCGGTCAGCCCGGTCAGCCCGGTCAGCCCCGTCAGCCCGGTCAGCCCCGTCAGCCCCGTCAGCCCCGTCAGCCCCGTCAGCCCCGTCAGCCCCGTCAGCCGGGAAGCCTCAGCCCCGCACCCCTCCCGCTCGGCCCCGCACCCCTCCCGCTCGGCCCCGCCCGCTCAGCGCCGCCCGCTCAGCCCGGCCACACGAGGGACTGCAGCTCGCTGTAGGCGTACAGGGCGTACACGCCCACGTCACGGCCGACCCCGCTCTTCTTGAACCCGCCGAAGGGGGCCTCCATGTTGCGGCCGACGGTGTTGATGCCGACCCCGCCCGCCCGCAGCCGGCGCCCCACGCGGAAGGCCCTGGCCAGGTCGCCGGACCAGACGTAGTCGATGAGGCCGTAGTCGGAGTCGTTGGCGAGGGCCACCCCTTCCTCCTCGTCGTCGAAGGGGATCACCGTCACCACGGGCCCGAAGATCTCCTCCCGCGCCACCCGCATGTCGTTGGTGCAGTCCGCGAGGAGGGCGGGGGCCACGTAGAAACCCCGCTCGAGCGGGGGGCGTTCACCGCCTGTCACCAGTACGGCGCCTTCCTTGCAGCCGAGTTCGACGTACGACTCCACGCGTGCCCGGTGCTCGGCCGAGATCAGCGGCCCGACGACGGTGTCCGGTTCCCGCGGATCGCCCACCTTCAGCCGGCCGGCGTACGCGCCCAGCCGCTCCACCAGCCGGTCGTACACCCCGCGCTGGGCCAGCACCCGGGTCGGCGCGGTGCAGATCTGCCCGCTGTAGAAGGAGAAGGTGGTGCCGATGCCCGCGACGGCCGAGCCGAGGTCGGCGTCGTCGAAGACCACGGCCGCCCCCTTGCCCCCCAGCTCCATCAGCTGGCGTCGCATGTCCCGCCCGCAGACCTCGGCGATGCGCCGGCCGACGGCCGTGGAGCCGGTGAAGCTGACCATGTCGACGTCGTCGCAGGCCACCACCGCCTCGCCGAGCGCCGTGTCCCGGCCCGAGACGACGTTCACCACGCCCGGCGGCACCCCGGCCGCCTCCAGCGCCTCGGCCATCCGGTAGACGGACAGGGGGTCCTGCGGGGCGGGCTTGACCACCACGGTGTTGCCCATCGCCAGGGCGGGGGCGACCTTGCCGGCCGGGTTGGCCCACGGATTGTTGTAGGAGGTGATGCAGGTGACGACGCCGACGGGCTGCCGTACCGCCAGTGCGCCCAGCACTCCCGCGCGGCCCATCGGGCCTGCCTCGTCGATCTGCGGGAGGAGCGCCCACTCTGCGGGCTCGACGGTGGCGTACCGGCGGAAGCGGGCCGCGGCCACGCCGACCTGCATCGCGCGGGCCGTCCCGGCCGTCGCCCCGGTCTCGGCCCGGGCGAGGTCGGCGTACGGCTCCAGGGAACCGCGAATGATCTCGGCCGCGCGGCCCAGTACCGCCGCCCGCTCCTCCGGCCGGGTCCGCGACCAGGGGCCGAACGCCTCCCGGGCGGCCGCGCAGGCCGCCCGCGCCTGCGCCGGCGAGGCCTCCGGCGCCCAGCCGACCAGCCCTTCGGTGGCCGGGTCGGTCACCGGGTAGTGGCCGCCGGCCGGTTCGGTCCATTCCCCGCCGACGAACAACCGCTGCCCCTCGCTCACCGGGTGCCAACCGTCCGCGTGTCGCGCCCGGAGCGCAGCACCTTCCCCGGTACGGCACCGGTCACCGTGTCGTCCCGGATCGTCTCGGTGCCGTTGACCCACACGGCCCGCACCCCGAGCGCCCGGGAGTCCAGCCGGGGGCTGCCGCCGGGCAGGTCGTGCACCAGCCGGGCCGGGCCCGCGTCGATCCGCTCGGGGTCGAGGAGGACGAGGTCCGCGTGCCAGCCCTCCTGGATCCGGCCGCGCTCCCGCAAGCCGAACAGCCGCGCCGGGTCGTCGGTCAGCATCCGCACCGCCTGCTCCAGACCGACCAGCCTCCGCCCGCGCAGGCAGTCCCCGAGGAACCGGGTGGTGTACGGCGCCCCGCACATCCGGTCCAGATGGGCGCCCGCGTCCGAGCCGCCGAGCAGGACGTCCTCGTGCTGCCAGGTCTCGGCGCGCAGCGCCCAGGAAGCGGGGTCGTTGTCGCTCGGCATCGGCCACAGCACGGTCCGCAGTCCGTCGTTGAGGCAGATCTCCACCAGGCAGCCGAACGGGTCCTGCCCGCGTTCGGCGGCGATGTCCCGCACCATGCGCCCGGTCAGTGCCTGGTTGGCCTCGCTGTAGGTGTCGCCGACGACGTAGCGGCCGAAGTCCGACAGCCGCCGGAAGACGCCCGCCTCCTTCGAACGGGCCCGCCGCTCCATCTCCGCCCGGACGTCCGGGTCGCGGAGCCTGGCCATCCGCTCGGGCACGGGCAGCCCGAGGACCGGCCCCCAGCCGGGTATGAGGTTCAGGGCGCAGAAGGTGCCCAGGGACATGTTCATCGGGGTGAGGATCGGCATGGTGAGGGCCACGACGCGGCCGCCCGCCTTCCGGGCGCGCTCGCTCGCGGTCAGCTGCCGGGGCACGCGCTCCGGGACGGCCGCGTCGATGGTGAGGACGTTCCAGTTCAGGGGCCGGCCGGCGACCGCGCTCATCTCCACGAGCAGCTCGATCTCGGCATCGCTGAACTGGTCCAGGCAGCCGGCGACGATCGCCTCGATCTGGGTGCCCTCGTGCTCGCCGACGGCCCGCGACAGCGCCAGCAGCTCCTCGGGCCGGGCGTGCCGGGAGGCGACCGGCTGCCCGTCCCCGTCGGAGTGGGAGGAGGACTGGGTGGTGGACAGCCCCCAGGCGCCGGCGTCCATGGCCTCGTGGAACAGGCCGAGCATCCGCCGGAGCTGCTCGGGGTCCGGCTGCCCGCCGACCGCGTCCGGGCCCATCACGTACCGGCGCAGGGCGCAATGCCCCACCATGAAGCCCGCGTTGACGGCGATCCGTCCTTCGAGGGCGTCCAGGTACTCCCCGAAGCCGCGCCAGTCCCAGGGCGCCCCCTCCTCCAGCGCGACCAGGGACATCCCCTCCACCTTGGACATCATCCGCCGGGTGTAGTCGGCGTCCTCGGGGCGGTCGGGGTGCAGCGGCGCGAGGGTGAACCCGCAGTTCCCGGCGGCGACGGTGGTCACCCCGTGATGGAGGGAGGGGGTCGCGTACGGATCCCAGAAGAGCTGGGCGTCGTAGTGGGTGTGGGGGTCGACGAACCCCGGGGTGAGCACGAGCCCGGCGGCGTCCTCGGTGGTGCGGGCCGGTTCACCGACCGTGCCGACGGCGGCGATACGGCCGCCGCGGATGCCGACGTCGGCGGTGCGGGCGGGCGCACCGGTACCGTCCACGACGGTGACGCCCTTGATGAGGTGATCGAGCATGGGGCTCCCCTTTCGGCTCCGGTACGGCGAAGGGGGCGCGGGGGACCGCGCGACCGGCCGCGGACGACCCGCACCCCGCGACGGCGGTTACCAGGCGGCCCGGAACCGGCTGGTCCGGTGCACGGGATCGGTGTCGATCTTGGGGATCACGTGCTCCCCGATCAACCGGATCGTCTGCAACGTCTCCTCCTTCGGCACCCCCACCGGCAGCCCGAAGCTCAGCTGGTCCGCCCCCGCCTGCTCCCACCGCTTGCACTGGCGCAGCACCTCGTCCGGATCGCCGCAGATCAGCAACTCCTCCTCGATCAGCAGCTCGACGAACTCCGGCGTGTACTCGGGCAGCGTCTCCGGCCACACCGGGAAGCCCTCGGGGCGGGGGAACGTGTCGTGGTACCGGAAGACCAGCGAGGGCAGGTAGTGCAGTCCGCCGCCGACCGCGATCTCGATCGCCTGCGCGTGCGTCGGTGCGCAGATGGCCGTGGTCGTCACCATCACGTTGTCGTTGACGAAGTCCCCGACGGGTTCCGCGTCCACGACCGCCGTCTTGTACTGCTCCAGCACCCACTCCATGTCGGAGACCTTCTGGATGCTGAAGCCGAGCACACCGAGCCCCTTCCTCGCCGCCATGGCGTACGAGGGCGGGGATCCGGCGGCGTACCACATCGCCGGGTGCGACTTCCCGTACGGCTTCGGCAGGATCTTGCGCGGCGGCAGCTGCCAGTGCTTGCCCTGGAAGCCGGCGTACTCGTCCTGGAGCCACATCTTGGGGAACTCGGCGATGGTCTCCTCCCAGATCTCCTTCGTGTGGTTCATGTCGGTGATGCCGGGCAGGAAGCCGAGGATCTCGTGGCTGCCGGCCCCCCGTCCGCTGCCGAACTCGAAGCGGCCCTCGCTGAGGTGGTCGAGCATGGCGACCTTCTCGGCGACCTTCACGGGGTGGTTGACCTGGGCGAGCGGGTTGAAGATCCCGGAGCCCAGGTGGATGCGCTCGGTGGCGTGGGCGAGGTAGCCGAGGAAGACGTCGTTGGCGGAGAGGTGCGAGTACTCCTCCAGGAAGTGGTGCTCGGAGGCCCAGGCGTACTTGAAGCCGGACCGGTCCGCCTGGATGACGTACTCGGTCTCCTCCATCAGCGCCTTGTGCTCGGCCAGCGGGTCGGTCTCGGCGCGCTTGCCCACGTATCCCTGTACAAAGAGCCCGAATTCCAAGGCGGGTCACCGTCCCAGTTCATCTGACGATCCGTCAGGTCTGCCTGTCGGCCGACTGTCGCACCGCGTGCCACGACCGTCAATAGCTGATGGGCAGTCAGATCGGCTGTTCAGATCACGCTGACCCCCGCGAGCCAGCCGCCGTCGATGACGAACGGCTGACCGGTGATGTACGAGGAGTCGTCCGAGGTGAGGAAGAGGGCGAGCCGTGCCACCTCGGCCGGCCGCCCGACCCGCCCGAGCGGCACGAGTCTGCGGTACAGCTCGTCCAGCGCCCGGCTCGTCTCCTCCGGGTCCGCGTCCGGGTCCAGCCGGGCCGGGTTGGACATCGCGGTGTCGACGGCGCCGGGGCAGATGGCGTTGACCCGGATCCCGCGGGCCGCCAGTTCCAGCGCGGCCACCCGCGTCAGCCCGAGCACCGCGTGCTTCGTGGCCGTGTACGCGCCGACGGCCGCCATGCCCGTCAGAGCCGTGTAGGAGGCGGTGTTGACGATCGTGCCGCCGTCGGTCAGCTCCGGCGCCACCGTCTTCATCCCCAGGAAGCAGCCGACCTGGTTGACCTGCACCACCTCCATGAACTCCGCCAGCGGGGTGTCCACGAGGGAGTTGAACCGCAGGATGCCGGCGTTGTTGACCAGCCCGTCGATGCGCCCGTACGCCTGCTTGACGGCCTCGACGGCCGCCCGCCAGCCGTCCTCCGCACGGACGTCGAGGTGGACGTAGTGGGCGCCTATCTCCTCGGCGAGCGCCCGGCCCTGCTCGTCGAGCACGTCCGCCACGACGACCCGCGCGCCCTCCTCGCGGAAGAGCCGCGCCTCCTGCTCGCCCTGTCCGCGGGCCGCCCCGGTGATGACGACGACCCGCCCGTCCAGCTTGCCCATGTCCGCTCCTCAGGTCAGCCGGGGCGCTACCTCCGCCCCGAACGCGGTGATCTGGTCGACGAGTTCGCTCCGGCTCCGGCTGCGGAACCGCACCTGGACCTGGTGCACGCCCATCGCGCTGTAGGCCCGCAGCGACTCGGCGATCTCCTCGGGCGTCCCGGTGAGGGTGCGCCGCCCGACGTGCCAGCCGGCGTGGCCGATGTACAGCGGCTCGGTGAGGGCGCCGATCGTGAGGGGCCCCTCGACGCCGTGCTCCGCGCGCAGCCGCCGCAGTCGCGCGATCTGGCCGGGCAGCCGGTCCCGCGGATCCCCCTGCGGCAGCCAGCCGTCGCCCTTCAGGGCGGCCCGGCGCACGGCCGCGGGTGAGGAGCCGCCGATCCAGACGGGCACCCGGGCCTGCGCGGGCCGGGGCCGCTGGCCCAGGCCGGCGAAGTCGTGGAAGGTGCCGTGGTGTTCGGGGAACTCCTCGGGGCCGAGGGCGGCCCGCAACGCGTCGATGGTCTCGTCCAGCACGGCTCCGCGCCGCTCGAAGTCCACCTGGAGGGCCTCGAACTCCTCGCGCACGTGCCCGGCGCCCACGCCGAGGATCAGCCGCCCGCCGGAGAGGTGATCGAGGGTGGCGTACTGCTTGGCGCTGAGCAGCGGGTGCCGCAGGCCCACGACGGCCACGTGGCTGAGCAGCCGGATGCGCTCGGTCACGGCCGCCAGATGGGCGAGGGTGGCCACCGGGTCGTACCAGACGGTGCTCATCGTCGGGGCCAGCCGGCGGGGCACGCCCACGTGGTCGCAGCAGGCCAGGTAGTCGAACCCGGCCCGTTCCGCGGCCCGGGCGACCGCGACCAGGTCGGCGGGGCCCGCCGTGACCTCCCAGCCCTCGGCGAAGAGGGTGCTCTGGGCCTGCACGGGCAGCTGGATGCCGTAGGCGAGCGTCACGCGGACCCCTTCCACAGCCCGTCCGGCGTCAGCCCCAGCAGCTCTATGGCGTTCCCCCGTACGATCCGCTCGACCACGTCCGCCGCCAGGTGCCCCATCTGCGCCTCGCCGACCTCGCGGGACTTGGGCCAGGTGGAGTCGGAGTGCGGGTAGTCCGTCTCGTACAGGACGTTTCCGACGCCGATGGAGCCGAGGTTGCGCAGCCCGAAGGCGTCGTCGAAGAAACAGCCGTGGACGTGCCCGGCGAACAGCTCGGAGGGCGGCCGGCGGACCTTGTCGGCGACGCCGCCCCAGCCGCGGTTCTCCTCCCACACCACGTCCGCGCGCTCGAGGATGTACGGGATCCACCCGATCTGCCCTTCCGCGTACATGATCCTCAGGTTCGGGAAGCGCTCGAACTTGCCGCTCATCAGCCAGTCGACCATCGAGAAGCAGCAGTTGGCGAAGGTGATGGTGGAGCCGACGGCGGGCGGGGCGTCGGCCGAGGTCGAGGGCATCCGGCTGCTGGAGCCGATGTGCATGGCCACGACCGTGCCGGTCTCGTCGCAGGCCGCGAGGAACGGGTCCCAGTCGTCGGTGTGCACCGAGGGCAGCCCGAGGTGCGGGGGTATCTCCGAGAAGGCGACCGCCCGCACCCCCCGCGCGGCGTTGCGCCGCACCTCCGCGGCCGCCAGCCCGGCGTCCCACAGCGGGACGAGGGTGAGCGGTATCAGCCGCCCGCGTGCCTCGGGCCCGCACCACTCCTCCACCGTCCAGTCGTTGTAGGCGCGCACGCACAGCAGGGCCAGCTCCCGGTCCCGGGCCTCGGTGAAGGTCTGGCCGCAGAAGCGGGGGAAGGTCGGGAAGCAGAGGGCGGACTGGACGTGGTTGACGTCCATGTCGGCGAGCCGGGCGGCCACGTCGTACGAGCCGGCCCGCATCTGCTCGTAGGTGATGACTTCGAGGCGGATCTCGTCGCGGTCGTAGCCGACGGCGGTGTCGAGGCGGGTGAGCGGGCGGCGCAGGTCCTCGTAGACCCACCAGTCGCCCAGCGGGCCGTCCGTGCCGGGTTCGCCCATGACGGGCCTGAAGCGCCCGCCCAGGAAGGTCATCTCCTTGAGCGGCGCGCGCACGATCCGGGGCCCTGCGTCCCGGTACCTCTTCGGCAGGCGGTCCTGCCAGACGGTGGCGGGCTCCACGGTGTGGTCGTCGACGGAGATGATCAGCGGGAACTGTGTGGTCTCCATGCCGCTCACCGTAGCGCCGATCTGACGGATCGTCAGCTACTGTTTCGGCGCCGCTGGATGCGGAGACCGTGTGAGGACCTTGTGCGCCGGGAGCCGCCGCCCTGTGATCGGCGTCTCCCACGGCTGACGCAACCGCCCGGAACAAGGCAAACTGACGGGGTTGTTCGTGACACCGAGGGGGACGAACGCATGGACGCTGGGCCGCGAGTACCCGAGCAGCGGCGTGCCGGCTCCGTGGCCATGGCCGGGACCGGCGCCGTCGCGGGGACGGAGGCTCTGCGCTTCAGCGTGCTCGGTCCGGTGCGGGCCTGGCGCGGCGAGGACCCGCTGGCCACCGGCTCCCCCCAGCAGCGCGCCCTGCTGGCCGCCCTGCTGCTCCGGGAGGGCCGTACGGCCACGGCGGCGGAGCTGATCGACGCCCTGTGGGGCACCGAGCCGCCGTCCCAGGCGCTGGCGGCGCTGCGCACCTACGCCTCCCGGCTGCGCAAGGTCCTGGACCCCGGCGTCCTGGTCAGCGAGTCCGGCGGCTACGCGGTACGCGGCCTCGGCGAGGGCGCCCTGGACCTGGCGGTGGCCCAGGAACGTGCGGCGGACGCCGAGAAGGCGCGCGGGGCCGGGGATCCGGGCCGGGCCCGGTCGCTGCTGAACGAGGCCCTGGCCCTGTGGGACGGCGAACCCCTGGCGGGCGTGCCCGGCCCGTACGCGGAGGCCCAGCGGGCCAGGCTGGAGGAGTGGCGCCTGGGCCTGCTGGAGGCCCGCCTGGACATGGACCTGGAGCAGGGCTGCCACGCGGACGCGGTCTCGGAGCTGACGGCGCTGACGGCCGCGCATCCGCTGCGGGAGCGGCTGCGGGAGCTGCTGATGCTGGCGCTGTACCGGAGCGGCCGGCAGGCGGAGGCGCTGGCGGTGTACGCCGACACGCGCCGCCTGCTGGCCGAGGAGCTGGGGGTCGATCCGCGGCCCGGGCTCCGGGAGCTCCAGCAGCGCATCCTCCGGGCGGACCCGGCCCTGGCGGAGCCCTCGGCTCCGGTGGCTGAGCCGGCGTCGGCCCCCGTCCGCCCGGCCCAGCTGCCCGCCACGGTCCCGGACTTCACCGGCCGCTCCACCTGCGTGACGGAGCTGAGCGAGGTGCTGTCCTGTGCGTCCGAGGCGGAGGGCCGGGTGATGGCGGTCTCGGCGCTGGCCGGTATCGGCGGCGTCGGCAAGACGACCCTGGCGGTCCACGTGGCCCACCGGGCACGCCCGGCCTTCCCCGACGGCCAGCTGTACGTGGACCTGCAGGGCGCGGGCCCCCGCCCGGCCGAGCCGGAGGCGGTGCTGGGCTCGTTCCTGCGCGCGCTCGGCACGGCGGACTCGGCGATCCCGGACTCGCTGGAGGAGCGGGCCGCGCTCTACCGCTCGGTCCTGGACGGCCGCCGGGTCCTGGTCCTGCTGGACAACGCCAAGGACGCGGCGCAGGTACGGCCGCTGCTGCCCGGCACGGAGGGCTGCGCGGCCCTGGTCACGTCGCGGGTCCGGATGCTGGACCTCGCCGGTGCGCACCTGGTCGACCTGGACGTCATGTCCCCCGACGAGGCGCTGGCACTGTTCACGAAGATCGTGGGCGAGGAACGGGTGGCGGCCGAGCGCGAGGCCGCGCTGGACGTGGTGGCCGCGTGCGGCTTCCTGCCGCTGGCGATCCGGATCGCGGCGTCCCGCCTCGCGGCCCGGCGCACCTGGACGGTGTCGGTCCTCGCCGCCAAGCTCGCGGACGAGCGCCGCAGGCTGGACGAGCTGCAGGCCGGCGACCTGGCGGTGAAGGCCACCTTCGAGCTGGGCTACGGCCAGCTGGAGCCGGCCCAGGCCCGGGCGTTCCGGCTGCTGGGCCTGGCGGACGGCCCGGACATCTCGCTGGCCGCCGCGGCCGCGGTGCTGGACCTCCCGGCGGAGCAGACGGAGGACCTGCTGGAGTCCCTGGTGGACACGTCGCTGCTGGAGTCGGCGGCCCCGGGCCGCTACCGCTTCCACGACCTGGTACGCCTCTACGCCCGAGCCTGCGCGGACCGCGACGAACAGCCGCCCAGCGAGCGGGGGGCGGCGATGTCGCGGCTGCTGGACTTCTATCTGGCGACGGCGACGGGCGTGTACGCGATGGAACGGCCGGGGGACCGGACGGTCGCCCATCTCGAACGTGCCGAGGTCCCGGGCATCGCCTTCGCCGGTGCCTCGGCGGCCCTGGACTGGCTGCACACCGAGGCCGAGCCCCTGCTCGCCTGCGTCCAGCAGTCGCTCGACGCACCCACCCTGCGACGGGCCGTCGACCTTCTGCTGGCCACCATAGACCTGGCGGAGTCCGGGGCCAGTGCCCGCCGGTACAAGACGACGGCCGTCGCCGCGCGGGACGCGGCGGCCCGGCTGCGTGACGCGCGCGCCGAGACCAGGTCGAGGATCACCCTGGCGCAAGTCCTCAGCCAGTCCGGACGGTTCGACGAGGCCCGGCTGGAGGCCGAGCACGCCGACGTGCTGAACGAGGCCGCCAGGGACCCCTGGACGAGCAGTACGGCCCCCAACCAGCTGGGAATCATCGCGAACTGCACCGGGCGCTACCCCGACGCGGTGGTCTATCTGCAGCGGGCCATCGAGGCGTTCCGGACCGACGGCAACAAGCCGGGCGAGGCCAGTGCCGTGTGCAATCTCTCCCGTGCGCTGGCCTCCATGGGCCGCAGCGAGGAGGCCGTGGAGCTCGCGCAGCGGGGCGTCGACATCTACGACGAACTCGGCATGTCGGTCCGCCTGGCCAACGCCCACTACGCCCTGGGCATCGTGCAGACCCAGGCGGGGTCCCTGCCCGAGGCCCTGGTGCAGCTGACCGAGGCGCTGCGCATCTTCACCGACAGCCGGCAGCGCCTGTGGGAGGGAACCACCCACTTCCGCATCGCGCAGGTGCACCTGGTCTCCCAGCAGTCCGCTCTGGCGGCCCAGCACGCCGAACAGGCCCTGGCCATCGGCTGCATCGGCGGCGACTGGATGCGGGCCAACGCCCTCACCATGCTGGGCCGGGCCCTGGAGGCGCTCGGCCAGTCCGACCGGGCCCGCGCCTGCTGGCAGGAGGCCCTCGCGCTGTACGAGCAGGCGGGCTCCCCCGAGGCCGACGAAGTGCGCTCCCTGCTCTCCCCCCTGGCAGCGGCGTGAGCGCCTGACGCGACGTCGTTCATCGAACGTTTATGGCCGCCTGCCACTCTCGACGAGTCGATCCGCCGCTGTCGGGGGGCAGACGGATCCGCCGGGCCTCACGGCTACTCTGAGGCCTCCTGGAACGCCCGTTCGGCGACCTTCGGGGGAGTCGCCGAACGGGCTCTCCTGCCCGTGCGTCACATATCTCTTGGAGTACCAGCCATGAGCAACGACGAGAAGATCACCACGTTGGACCAGCACACGCCCGCTCCGCCCGCCCTGGACGAGCCGGTCACCACGATGGACCAGCACACCCCGGCCCCGCCCGCCCTGGACGAGCCGGTCACCACGATGGACCAGCACACCCCGGCCCCGCCGGCCCTCGACCTCGACGGCCGGAAGTAGGGCCACCTTCCCGACGGGGGGACCGGCCGCGGCGGCGCGGAGGGGAGTCGCCGCGGCCCGGGTGTGTTCGGGGGTGCGACCTCGCCCTGGGGGGGCGGGGTCGCCGTGGCGTTGCGGGGCGTGGGGCGCGTGCCGGCCGCTTCTCGTCGAGGCGGTCAGTCCCCGCCCTTCCCGCGCAGGCCTTCCTTCAGCACCTTGCCGCTCGCGTTGCGGGGCAGTGACCCGACGAACTCCACGGTTCTGGGCACCTTGTAGTTCGCCATCTCGCGGCGGGACCAGGCGATCAGGTCGTCGGCGGTCAGGACGGAGCCCGGCCGGCGGACGACGAAGGCCTTGCCGACCTCGCCCAGGCGGGCGTCGGGCACGCCGACGACCGCCACGTCCGCCACGTCGGGGTGGCCGCCGAGGAGTCGCTCTATCTCCGCCGGGTAGGCGTTGAAGCCGCCGACGACGAACATGTCCTTGATGCGGTCCGTGATGCGCAGGTTGCCGGACGCGTCCAGGACGCCCACGTCGCCCGTGCGCAGCCAGCCGTCCGGTGTCACCGTCCGTGCCGTGGCCGCCGGGTCGGCGTAGTAGCCGCGCATCACGTTGAAGCCGCGCACCAGCACCTCCCCGGGGCTCCCGGCCGGGACCGGCGCACCCGTCTCCGGGTCGGCCACGCGCACCCGCGTGCCCGGGATCGGCCGGCCGGAGGTGGCGGCGATCACCGACGGGTCGTCACCGCGCCGGCACATCGTGACGATGCCGCTCGCCTCGGAGAGGCCGTAGGCCGTGAGGACCGTGCCGACGCCGAGTTCCCCGCGCAGTCGTTCCACCAGGCGCAGGGGGACCACGGCCGCGCCGGTCACCACCAGCCGCAGCGCCGACAGGTCGTGGGCGTCGCGGGCCGGGTGGTCCAGGAGGGCCTGGTGGAGGGTCGGGGGGCCGGGCAGGACCGATATGCGTTCGGCCGCCGTGTTCGCCAGCGCCGTCGCCACGTCGAACACCGGCTGCGGCACCATCGTCGCCCCGCGCATCAGGCAGGCGATCACCCCGGCCTTGTAGCCGAACGTGTGGAAGAAGGGGTTGACGATGAGGTAGCGGTCCGTCGTGCGCAGACCCGCCAGGTCCGCCCAGATCCCGTACGCCCGCAGGGTCTGCCCGTGCGTGGTCATCACACCCTTGGGGCGGCCCGTCGTACCGGACGTGAACACGATGTCCGACAGGGACGAGCCGGTCAACCGGTCGCCGCGGGCGCTGACTTCGGCCGCCGACCGCTCCTCGCCCGCCGCCAGGAAGTCCTTCCAGGTGCGGAAGTCCGGTGGCGCGTCGTCCGACAGGACCACCACCTGCTCCAGCGCCGGCAGCCCCGGCAGTGGGCCCTTGCCGGCCGGCGCCCCCTGCCCCGCCGCCCGGCGCAGGGACGCCACGTACGACGTGCCGAGGAACGTGCCCGTCACGAACAGCAGCCGGGCCCCGCTGCGGCGCAGCACGTCCGCCGCCTCCGCGCCCTTGAAGCGGGTGTTGAGCGGGACGAGGACCGCGCCCGCCGAGACGGCGCCGAGTGCCGCGACGATCCAGTCCAGGGTGTTGGGTGCCCACACGGCGACCCGGTCACCCACCTCGACCCCGCAGGCCAGGCAGGCGGCGGCCGCCCGTTCGACGCGGGTGCCGAGTTCGGCGTACGTGATCCTCGTGCGGCCCTCGACCACCGCCTCGGCGTCCGCGTACCGCTCGGCCGACGAGCGCACCAGTCGCGCGATGGTGCCCCGGTCACTCACGGCAGGCCTCCCCGAAGCGCTACGGCTTACTGACGGATCGTCAGGTTAGCGGTAATCTGACGCTCTGTCAGGAGAGGGGGTTTCGCATGACGGGAACGGGACTCAAGGACGCCACCGCCATCGTCGGGATCGGGCAGACCGCGTTCGCCAGGCATCTCGCCGAGGACGAGAGGACGCTCGCCTGCCGTGCCGTGCTCGCCGCGCTCGACGACGCCGGGATCGCACCCGGCGAGGTCGACGCCCTGGCCTCCTACACCATGGAGCAGACCGACGAGGTGGAGCTGGCGAAGGCCGTCGGGTTCGGGGATCTGACCTTCTTCGGCAAGGTGGGGTTCGGCGGCGGCGGCTCCTGTGCCACCGTCGCCCACCTCGCCGCGGCCATCTCCGCCGGGCAGGCCACCGTGGGGGTCGCCTGGCGGTCGCGGAAGCGGGGCAGCGGGCCGCGGCCGTGGGCCGGCACCGCCGTGCAACTGCCCACACCGTCCCAGTGGACCCGGCCGTTCGGGCTGCTGCGGCCGGCCGACGAGATCGCCATGCTGGCCCGGCGGTACATGCACGAGTACGGCACCACCCGCGACCATCTGTTCAACGTGGCCCTCGCCTGCCGCAACCGGGCCAACCAGAATCCGGCGGCCGTCATGTACGAGCGGCCGCTGACCCGCGAGATGTACATGTCCGCGCGGTGGATCAGCGAGCCGCTGTGCCTCTTCGACACCTGCCTGGAGACCGACGGCGCGCTGGCGTGTGTGGTCGTCGGCCGGGAGCGGGCGCGGGACTGCGCGAAGAAGCCCGTGTACGTCCACTCCGCCGCCCAGGGACTGCCCGCGCAGCACCACGGCATGGTCAACTACTGGAACGACGACCCGCTCACCGGCCCCGGCTGGACCGCCGCCCGGCACCTGTGGAAGCACGCCGACTTCACCCCGGACGACGTGGACGTGGCGCAGATCTACGACGCCTTCACGGCCCTCGTACCGCTGTCGCTGGAGGGGTACGGCTTCTGCGGGCGCGGGGAGGGGGGCGCCTTCACCGAGCGGGGCGCCCTGGAGATCGGCGGCCGGCTGCCCGTCAACACGGGCGGCGGCGGGCTCAGCGAGGCCTACGTGCACGGCTTCAACCTCGTCAACGAAGGGGTGAAGCAGCTGCGTGGGACCGGTACCGCGCAGGTCCCCGGTGCCGCCACCTGCCTGGTCACGGCGGGCGAGTGCGTCCCCACCTCCGCACTGCTGCTGAGGAGCTGACCATGCTGAGTCCCGTCACCGACGCCGACGGCGCACCCTTCTGGGAGTACGCGGCCCGTGGCGAACTGCGCGTCCAGACCTGCGCCGACTGCGGCGAGCCCCGCTTCCCGCCCCGGCCCTGCTGCCCGCACTGCCAGTCCTTCGCGAGCGGGTGGCGCCCGGTGTCGGGGCGCGGGCGGGTGTGGTCGTACGTCGTGCCGCATCCGCCGCTGCTGCCCGACTACGCGGCGCAGGCGCCGTACACGGTGGTGGTCGTGGAGCTGGCGGAGGCGCCGCGGATACGGCTGGTCGGGAACCTGGTCTCCGGTCCCGGGGCGCCGCTCGGCTCCGTGGACCGCGAGCGCGTCCGGATCGGCGCCCGGGTGCGGGTGGTCTTCTCCGACGGGCTGCCGCAGTGGATGCTCGCGTGAACACCGTGCGCCTGGAGGTCGAGAAGGACACCGGGGTCGCGATCGTCACGCTCGACCGGCCCGGGCGGCTCAACGCCGTCGACCTGGAGATGGCGGCCGAACTCGGCGCGGTCTGGCGCGGGTTGCGGTTCGATGACTCCGTGCGGGCCGTGGTGCTCACCGGGGCCGGGGAGCGGGCGTTCTGCACCGGCATCGACCGGGACGCCGCCGTCCCGCAGCCGTCGTCGCCGTACATGCAGGACGACCCGCTGCTCGGTGTCGGGCCGAAGGCGAACGGCCTGTGGAAGCCGGTGGTCGCGGCCGTGCGCGGGATGGCCTGCGGGGGTGCCTTCTATCTGCTGGGCGAGAGCGAGTTCGTGGTAGCGGACCCGACGGCCGTCTTCTTCGACCCGCACACGACGTACGGCATGGTCAGCGCCTACGAGTCCGTGCTCATGGCGGACCGGATGCCGTACGGGGAGGTGGCGCGGATGATGCTGATGGGTTCGGCCGAGCGGATCTCCGCCCGGCGGGCCCACGACATCGGGCTCGTCTCCGAAGTCACGGAGGAGGGAGGGGCGTTGGCAGCGGCCCTGCGCTGCGCCGCCGTCGTCGCCTCGTACCCGCCGGAGGCGGTGCAGGGGACCGTGCGGGCACTGTGGGCGGCGAAGGAGGCGGCGCGTGCGCAGGCGTTCGCGCAGGCGCCGCAGCTCATCGCGCTCGGGAATCTGCCGACGCAGCGACAGGCCGAGCTGTTCGCCGGCAGACGGTCCGCCGGGCGCTTCCGGCTGCGGTGAGCCGGGCGGTCAGCCCGCGTCGGCCTCCGGTTCCACCCGGCAGTGGTCGATCAGGTCCGCGTTCCCCGAGCCGGGCTTCACCCTGACCGTCGCCCTGCCCTTCGCCGGCACGGTGACATATGTGTAGCCGTAGTCGGTCTCGGCGTCGGAGTCGTCCCGGAAGGAGACGTCGACACTGAAGGCGCCCTTGCGGCCGTTCGGGTTCGTGACCTCGACCGTCGCGTACGGCTTCTTCTCGGTCGCACAGCTGATCAGTCTCGCCGTCCCGTCCCGCAGCGGCTCGGCACCGCCACCCGAAGGAGTGGCGGTGGCCCGGTGGGTGGGGCGCCGCCCGTAGTGGCTCCCGCCGGTCGTACCGGTGCCGCCGGTCGCCGCCGTGCTCCCGGTCGTGGCCGTGCTCCCGGTCGTGCCCGTGCCGCCGGTCGTGCCGGTGCTGCCGTAGTAGTCGTCGTCCGGGTCGTCGTAGGAGCCGCCGCCCGAGGTGGATCCCGACGTGGACCCCGAGGACGAGGTCGAGGTGTCGTGGTCCTGGTGGGAGCTGCCGCAGCCACCGCCCCCGCTCCCGCTCCCGTGGTGGCCGCCGTGCCGTCCCGTCGAGAAGCCCGTGAGGCTGAGGACCACGAAGGCCAGCACGGCCGTGTACCTGAGTGTGCGCGTCCGGGTGTGCATGAGCATGCCAGCACCTTACCCAGCCACGGTCCACCGTTCGGCGGACTCCGGCACCACGAGTGGCGTCGGCGCCGGGACGGCCGCCGTCCGCCCCTTCCGTGGAACCCGGTACGACGGCCGTCACGCGCCTCAGGCGGTGCGTGCCGTGCCCGTGCCCTTCTCCGCGTCCAGCGCGTACACGCACCGGTCCTTGCTGCACGCGTACACCACGCCGTCCTGGACCACCGGGGAGCCGGTGATCTCACCCCCGGTGGCCAGCTTCCAGCGCAGCCGGCCGTCGTCGGCCTTCAGGGTGTACAGCAGGTGGTCGGTGGAGCCGAAGTGGATACGGCCCTCCGCCACCACGGGGGTGCCCACGACGTCGCCGCCCGCCTGGAAGCGCCACTTGGGGGTGCCGGTGACCGCGTCCAGGGTGTACAGGCCCTTGCCGCTGCCCACGTGGACGTGGCCGCCGGCCACCAGGACCGGCTCGATCGAGGAGCGGGCCTCGGTGGCGATGCGCCAGCGGTCGCGGCCGTCGGTGGCGTCGAGGGCGTAGACCGTGCCGAGGTAGTCGGCGAGGTAGATGCCGCCGCCGGTGACCGCGGGGCCGGGAGCGAAGGCCGGCGGGCTCAGGAACACCGCCGGGGCCTCGAAGTGCCAGCGCACCCTGCCGCTCGCCGCCTCGACGGCGAGGACACGGCTGCCGGCGGAGACGTAGACGTGGCCGTCGGACGCCGGGGCCAGGCGGACCGGGACGCCACCGCAGGAGGCGGCGTCGCCGATGGGGTACGACCAGCGCTCCTCGCCGGTGCGGGCCTCCAGCGCGCGCAGCCGGGCGTCCTGCCAGACGTAGACCGTGCCGTCGTGGACGAGCGGGCCGGCCTCGGGGGACTCGAAGTCGGTCTGGCAGCCGGCGATCTCCCACAGCTTCTGCCCGCCCGCCGCCTCCCAGGCCTGGACGCCGCCGCCGCGGGTGCCGGTGACGACCGTGCCGCGGTCGGCGGTCAGGGAGTACACCCAGGCGTCCGTGGACAGCCGCCACAGGTCGCCGCCCTCGCGGGCGTCCAGGGCGAACAGGGTGGGCCCGTCGGAGGCGTGGATACGCCCGTCCGCGACCGCCATGGACCAGGCCACGTCCCGGGTCTTGAAGCGGCGGCGGCCCGTTGCCACGTCCAGGGCGTGCACCTCGAAGGAGGTGACGTAGACGAGGTCGCCGGCGACCGAGGGGGTGCCCCAGACGTCGTTGGACATACGGAACCGCCAGGGACGCCAGCCGCTCGCGGCGTCCGGGGCGACGGCCGGGACGGGCGGTACGGCGGGGTCGGCGCCGTTCGTCCCGGGCCGGGGACGGGACCAGCTGGCGACCAGGCCGGCCTCCGGCGGGGGCGCCTTGACGGCGGCGGCACGGGCGTCGGCCACCCGGGGGCCGGGGCCGATCGGCACGTGGGCGCCGGTCAGCTGGACGGGGCCGCCGGCCGGGTCGGAGGCCGGGACCGGGGGGTCGTACGGCGGCGGCGGGGGCACGGCCGCGCGGCCACCGCTGCGCGGCCCGGGCGCGGTGGGGGCGGGCTTGACCGCGGGGCGGCCGCCGCGGCGGGTCTCGATGAGGCCGACGGCCTTCTCGGGCAGCCAGGCCGAGGCGGTGCCGCTGTCGTCGGAGCCGGAACCGAAGAGGTGCGGGGCGAGTTGGGCCTGGAGGTCGGCGGGGGTGGGCCGGGCGGAGGCCTCCATCTGCATGCACAGCTCGATGAGCGGGCGCAGCTCGTCGGGCAGACCGGTGAGGTCCGGGCCCTCGCGCAGCAGCATGAACACGGTCTCGACCGGGTTGGCGCCGTGGAAGGGCGGGTGACCGGTGGCCGCGAAGACCAGCATGGAGCCGAGGGAGAAGACGTCGCTGGCGCCGGTGACGCTGCGGGAGTCCTTGGCCTGCTCGGGCGACATGTAGGCGGGGGTGCCGACGGCGACGTTCGTCATCGTCAGACGGGTGTTCGAGACACCGGAGGCGATGCCGAAGTCGATCACCCGGGGGCCGTCCTCGACCACGAGCACGTTGGACGGCTTGAGGTCGCGGTGGACCAGCCCGGCGCCGTGGATGGACTGCAGGGCCTCCGCGACCCCGGCGGCGAGCCAGCGCACGGCCTGGGCCGGCATCGGGCCGCACTCGTTCACTATCTCCTCGAGCGAGGGCGCGGGGACATAGGCGGTGGCGAGCCAGGGCACGGCGGCACGCGGGTCGGCGTCCACCACGGCGGCCGTGTAGAACCCGGAGACCGCGCGGGCCGCCTCCACCTCGCGGGTGAAACGCACCCGGAAGAGCTGATCCTCGGCCAGCTCGGTGCGCACCGTCTTGATCGCCACGCGTCGGCCGGACGCCGAGCGCGCGAGATAGACCAGCCCCATGCCGCCGGCACCCAGCCGGCCCAGCACCTCGAACGGCCCGATCCGCCGCGGATCGTGCTGCGTCAGCTGATCCACCACTTGCCTGCCACCTCCCCGTACGAGCCGCGCCACCCACATATGTACGCGACCGAAGTGCAGCGTCTCACCACCGCACCGCCGCGGCGGCACGCACCCCGATTCTTCCTGGCCGGGCCGCCGGTTGCGAACCCGGTGACAAAGCGGGGTGTCTCATGCCAAAGCAGACGTATCAGCGCTGCAGCAGTGCGAACGACGCCCCTTGATTGTCGGTGACGACGGAGACAAGTCCGTACGACGTGTCGAAGGGCGGCGCCTGCACCCGCCCGCCGAGCCCCCGCACCGTTTCCAGGGCGTCGGCCAGGTCCGTGACCCGGAAGTGGGTGAGGAAGTGCGGGGGCATCTCGGCCGGGAAGACGTCGGTGACGTGTGCGCGGCCGAAGTCGGCCGCGGGGCCGGCGCCGAAGAGGGCCTCGTGGAAGAGGTCGCCGTAGAAGGCGTTCGCGGCGGCGGTGTCCCGGGTGTACAGCTCGGCCCAGACGAAGGTGCCGGGCTCGCGCCGCCGCCCGAAGCCCGCGTGGCTGCCGGCCTGCCACAGCCCGAACACCGCACCCCCGGGGTCGACGGCGAGGGCGGCGGTGCCGAGGTCGCCGAGCGGGAACGGGGGCAGCACGAGCTGCCCGCCGGCCGCGGTGATCCGCCGGCCCAGCGCCCGGGCGTCGGGGGTGGCGAAGGACACCGTCCAGACGGTGGGCATCCGGCCGTCCGTCTTGGGCGCGAGGGAGGCGACCGGCTCGTCACCCAGCCGGGCCCACACCGAGGAGCCGTACGCCTCCTCGAAGGACCACCCGAAAAGCTCACCGTAGAACCGCTTGCCCGCCTCGACGTCGGCGAGCTGGGCGTCCACCCAGCAGGGGACGCCCTCCGGGTACGTCTCTTCGTGCAGGGATGCCCTGTTTTCGGCCATGTCGTCAAAGTAACCGGGCCGCGCGCACCCCGCAGACCAGGCACACCGCCCCCAGAGCCCCCGCGCACCCCATTTGCAGTCGGCCGAATCGCGCTCCGATCACCCCTCGGTAAGCTGACGGCATGACAGGACAAGTGCGTACCGTCGACGGCCGCGTGGCCGGTCGGCGTGGGCAGGCGACCCGGCAGAAGCTGCTCGACTGCCTCAGCGAGATGCTCAGCACCTCCCCGTACCGGGACGTCAAGGTCATCGATGTCGCCCGCAAGGCGGGCACTTCGCCCGCGACCTTCTACCAGTACTTCCCGGACGTCGAGGGCGCCGTCCTGGAGCTCGCCGAACAAGTGGCGGCCGAGGGCGCCGGTTTGACCGAGCTGCTCGAGGGGCGGTCCTGGACCGGCAAGGCGGGCTGGCAGACCGCTCAGGAACTCGTGGACGGCTTCCTGGAGTTCTGGCGCAGGAACGACGCCATCCTGCGCGTGGTCGACCTCGGCGCGGCCGAAGGGGACAAACGGTTCTACAAGCTCCGTATGAAGATCCTGAACCCGGTCAACAACTCCCTCGCGGACGCCATCACGGAACTTCAGGCCAAGGGCAGGGTCGACAAGGAGGTGAACCCGGCGGCGATCGCCGGTTCGCTGGTCGCGATGCTCGCGGCGGTGGCGGCCCACCAGAAGGGCTTCTCCTCCTGGGGCGTGAAGCAGGCCGAACTGAAGCCCAATCTGGCGCTGTTGGTGCACCTGGGGGTCACCGGCAAGAAGCCCAGCAGATAGCGCCCGCTCCTTTTCCAGGTCCAAGTCCTGTCTGGCAGGCGGTGGTTCACCGGATGTGAACCACCGCCTGCGCTGCTATGCGGGCAGTGGCCGGTCCCGCACGACATGCTTCATCACCAGCGTCGACGTCAGCCGCTGCACCCCCGGCAGGGTGGCCAGGCGCTCGTCGTACAGCCGCTGGAAGGCGGCGAGGTCGGCGGTGGCGATCCGCAGCAGGTAGTCGGGCTCGCCGAACAGCCGCTGGGCGTCCAGCACGTGATCCAGTTCGCCGACCGCCCGCTCGAACTCGGCGACCGTGTCCCGGTCCTCCTGCCGCATGGACACGAAGACCAGCGCCTCGAAGGTCAGCCCCAGCGCCGCCGCGTCCACCACCGCGCGGTACCCCTGGATGGCGCCGGAGCGCTCCAGCTCGCGCAGCCGCCGGTGGCAGGGCGAGACACTCAGCCGCACCCGCGCGGCCAGCTCGGTCACGGTCAGCCGCCCGTCCTGCTGGAGCTCGGCAAGGATTTTGCGGTCCACGTCGTCCATGAAGAAGATACTTGCTCAGATTCCGCGATCATGGGCAAACTTCGGGAACACTTTCGGGCCACGCGCGCCTAATGTCCCCATCATGGACTCCGGACTGCTTCTCTCCTTCCTCGCCGTGGACCTGCTGCTGGTGTGCGTACCGGGCGCCGACTGGGCCTACGTCGTCGCGACCGCCCTGCGGGGCGGCTCCGCGGCGCGCGCGGTGGCGGGCCTGGTCTCGGGGTACGCCCTGCACACGGTCCTGGCGACGGCGGGCCTGGCGGTTCTGGTGGCGGGCTCGCCCCGGCTGCTGACGGCCCTGACGGTGGCGGGCGCGGGGTACCTGCTGTGGCTGGGCTGGTCGGTGCTGCGCCGCCCGGCCGTCCCGGGGGCCGCGGACGCGGACCCGCCCGCCGGGCGGCCCTTCCTGCGCGGGGCGGCGATCAGCGGCCTGAACCCCAAGGGCCTGCTGCTCTACCTCTCCGTACTCCCCCAGTTCCTCACCCTGCGCGGCGCCCATCTGCCCGTGGCCGCCCAGACGGCGGTCCTCGGACTCCTCCACATGGCGTGCTGCGCGGCCGTCTACCTCACCGTCGGCGTCCTCGCCCGCGCGCTGCTCTCGGCCCGTCCGGCGGCGGCCCGGGCGGTGACCCGCACCTCGGGCGCGGCGATGCTCGGCATCGGCGCCTTCCTGCTGGTGGAGCGGCTGGCGACGCTCTAGCCCCGCACGCCTTCGGGGGGCGTCGCGGTGATCCGGAACAGCCGGATCTCGCGCGTGACCCGTGACTGGTAGGTGGCGTACGGCGGCCAGAAGCCCACCAGCGCCCGCCAGGCGGCGGCCCGGTCCTCCCCGGTGAGCAGGTGCGCGGTGGCGGGGATGTCGCGACCCTTCCAGCTGATCGAGGCGCCGGGGTGGGCGAGCAGGTTGTGGGTCCAGGCGGGGTGGCCGGTCCGCCCGAAGTTGGAGCCGACGAGGAGCCAGCTCGCGCCGTCGCGCTCGGGCATGCAGGCCAGCGGGGTACGGCGGGGCAGCCCGCTGCGGGCGCCGGTGGAGGTGAGGATCACCCCCGGCAGCAACCGCGCGCTGAGCAGCACCCGGCCCCGGGTGAGCCGGTGCACACCGCGGTCGAGGGCCGGGACGACATGCGGGGCCACCTTCGCGAACGCCCGGGTGGACGACATCCTCTGCACGAGCCGGACACCGGCGGCGAGGGCCATCAGACCGCCACCTCCCCGTGGCCGAAGAGCCCGGCCGTGTCGGCGGCCCGGTCCCGCAGCCGGTGCACCGGACCGAACAGCAGCTCGTCCCCGGCGGCCCGCTTGAAGTACAGGTGGGCGTCGTGCTCCCAGGTGAAGCCGATCCCGCCGTGCAGCTGGACGCCCTCGGCGGCGGCGAGGCGCAGCGCCTCCAGCGCCTGAGCGAGGGCGAGGCCGCCCGCCCCGTCCCCGCGAGCGCTCGCCCAGGCGGCGTAGTAGGCGGCCGACCGGGCCGCCTGGACCGCCACGTACACGTCCGCCAGCCGGTGCTTCACCGCCTGGAAGGAGCCGACGGGCCGCCCGAACTGCACCCGCTGCCCGACGTACTCCACGGTCCGCTCCAGCACCCGGCCGGCCGCCCCCACGGCCTCGGCGGCGAGCACGGCGGCGGCGCGGTCCCCCAGCGCGGCGAGTGCGGGCAGCACGTCCGTGTCGTCCTCGCCGAGCAACTCGGCCCGCACCTCACGCAGTTGCAGCCGCGCCTGCGGGCGGGTGGCGTCGAGTGCGGTCTGCCGGGCCCGGACCAGTCCCCCGGCGTCCCCCGCCACCAGGAACAGGCGGGTGCGGGACCGGGCGTACCCGCCGGTGTGCGCGGCGACCAGCAGCAGCCCGGCGCTGTGTCCGTCCAGCACCTGGTCGGCCTGCCCGTACAGGGTCCAGCCGGCGTCGGACCGCCGGGCCTGTACGCCGCCCGCCCGCCCGCCGCCGGCGCGGTATCCGGTGTTCGCGCCGGTCAGCGCGAGGGCGGTGGTGAGGGCCGGCCCGGGGACCGCGAGGGCGGCGGTGAGGCCGCCGGAGGCCAGCCGGGGCAGCAGCTCGGCGCGCTGGGCTTCGGTGCCCAGCGCGAGGATCAGCGGGGCGGTGAGGACGCAGGTGGCGAGCAGCGGTGAGGGCGCGAGGGCGCGCCCCGTCTCCTCGCAGGCGAGGACCAGCTCCGTCACCGAGCAACCGACTCCGCCGTACCGCTCGGGGAGGGCGAGCCCGGGCAGGCCGAGCCGGCCGGCGAGGGCGGACCACAGCAGGGGGTCGTACCCGGCCGGACTGTCCACGGCGGCCCGCAGCTCCTGGGAGCCGCAGCGTTCGCGCAGCAGGTCGCGCAGGGTTCGGCGGATCTCGTTCTGCTCGGCGGTGAGGCGCGCGTCCATGGCTGATCCCTCCGGACCTCGTCTGACGGGCCGTCATGTTAGGGCGCCGGTGCGGCGATGCCCAGAGAACCGGCCCTGCCGCTCCGCCCGGAACCTGATGTACCGTCAGATTCATGACCTCAGGGAGCAGGAAGGTCGCCGTGGTGGGCGTGGCCCTCTCCGACTGCGGCCGGGTGGACGACGCGACCCCGTACGCCCTGCACGCCCAGGCGGCCCGCCGGGCCCTCGCGGACGCCGGCCTGGACCGCGCCCGGGTGGACGGCTTCGCCTCGGCCGGCCTCGGCACGCTGGCCCCGGTGGAGGTCGCCGAGTATCTCGGCCTGCGCCCCACCTGGGTGGACTCCACCTCCGTCGGCGGCTCCACCTGGGAGGTGATGGCGGCGCACGCGGCCGACGCGATAGCCGCGGGACACGCGAACGCGGTCCTCCTCGTGTACGGCTCGACGGCACGGGCGGACATCAGGGCGGGCCGCAGGACGGGCGACCTCTCCTTCGGCGCCCGGGGCCCCCTGCAGTTCGAGGTCCCCTACGGGCACACGCTGATCGCCAGGTACGCGATGGCGGCCCGCCGCCACATGGTCCAGTACGGCACCACGGTCGAGCAGCTGGCGGAGGTGGCGGTGCAGGCCAGGGCGAACGCGGCCCTGAACCCCGGCGCCATGTTCCGCACCCCGATCACGACCGGCGACGTCCTGGCCGGCCCGGTGATCGCCGACCCCTTCACCAAGTTGCACTGCTGCCTGCGCTCGGACGGCGGGGCGGCGGTCCTGCTGGCGGCCGAGGAGTACGTACGGGACTGCCGCACGGCCCCCGTCTGGATCCTCGGCACCGGCGAGCACGTCTCCCACGCCACGATGTCCGAGTGGCCGGACTTCACGGTCTCCCCGGCGGCGGTGAGCGGCCGCCTCGCCTTCCAACGAGCCGGTGTCCGCCCCGCCGAGATCGACTTCGCCGAGATCTACGACGCCTTCACCTACATGACCCTGGTGACCCTGGAGGACCTGGGCTTCTGCGCCAAGGGCGAGGGCGGGGCGTTCGTGGGGAAGGGCCGCCTGCTGGTCCGGGGCGGAGACCTGCCGGTGAACACGGACGGCGGCGGCCTGTCCGCCCAGCATCCCGGCATGCGCGGCCTCTTCCTCCTGGTGGAGGCGGTACGGCAGCTGCGCGGCGAGGCCGGCGAGCGTCAGGTGCGGGCGCGCGACGGCGAACTGCCGCGGCTGTCGGTGGCGTCGGGGACCGGCGGCTGGTTCTGCTCGTCGGGCACGGTGGTGCTGGGACGGGGGTGAGGCCGGGCACGTCCCCGGCCGTCCGCCGCTGCGGACGCGGCCCACACGCACCGCCGTTCGGCGCGGTCCGGGACGGGCCGGGCACGCTCGCCGGAGGCCGGACCGGGTCGTCGCCGGGGTGTGCGGCGATACTCGCCCCATGGCACAAGAAGACCTCCAGGAACTGCTCCGGACGTTGCGGGTCTGGGCCCCCGAGACGACCCGGCTGCCCGCCTTCGACCCGGAGACGGCCCCACCCACGCCGTTGACCCTGTTCACGAGCTGGTTCGCGGAGGCGGTGGCGGCAGGGCAGCCGGAGCCGCACACGATGTCGCTGGCGACGGTGGACGAGGAGGGGCGGCCGGACGTCCGGATCGTGATGCTGCACGGCGTCGACGCGGACGGCTGGTCCTTCGCCACGCACGCCACGAGCCGCAAGGGCCGCGCCCTGAGCGCACACCCGTACGCCGCCCTGGCCTTCTACTGGCCGGCGCTGGGCCGCCAGGTCCGGCTGCGGGGGCCGGTCACGTCCGCACCCTCGCAGGAGAGCCAGGCCGATCTGCACGCGCGCTCCACGGGCGCGCTGGCGGCCGCGCTGACCGGCCGGCAGAGCGAGGAGCTGTCCTCGGTGGCGCGGTTGCGGCAGGAGTCCGAGGCGGCCTGGCTCAGGGCCCGGGAGAACCCGGCCGAGCCCTCCCCCACCTGGACCCTGTACCGCCTGCACCCGAACACCGTGGAGTTCTTCCAGGGGGATGCGCACCGGCGCCACGTGCGTCTGGAGTACCGGCGCACGGAGTTCGGCTGGAGCAGGGGGCTGCTGTGGCCGTGAGGGCGCCGGTCACGTTCGGGCGCCGGGATCCGTCAGGGCGGTGAGGGCGGCACCGAGACCCCGAGGGGACGGCGATGGGAACGCGTTCGGTCACGGCGGAGATCCCCCCGGGCCCCTTCGCCCCCATCGCGCTCGCCGCCGAGCCGGTGCCCGGCCGGTCGTTCACCGACCCGTGGAGGTGAACACCGGGACGCCGTCCCGGAACGTCACCTCCAGCGGCATTCCCGCCCGCACGGCGTCCTCCGGGCAGCCCACCAGCTCCGTCATCATCCGCGGGCCCTCGGCCAGGTCGACCACCGCGGCCAGGTAGGGGGTCCGGGCGGTGAACGGGGGGAGGTCGTTGCGGTGGACGGCGGACCAGGTGTACAGGGCCGCGCGACCGCTCGCCTCCTCCCACCCCACGTCCTCGCTCCAGCAGTGCGGGCAGAACTCCCGGGGGTAGTGGTGGGCCCGGCCGCACGCCCCGCAGCGGCGGATCAGCAGCCGGCCCCGTGCGGCCGCCTCCCAGTAGGGGCGGGTGAAGGCGTCCGGTTCCGGGACGTCGTGGCGCGCCGCCTCCATCAGAACCACCCCAGCCACGCGTCCACCGACCAGGTCTGCCACGCCATCCCGAAGAAGCCGACCAGCGAGATCAGCGCCATCATCGAATTCTGGCCCTGCTCCGCCCAGTCGTGGATCATGAGGACGAAGTAGACGGCGTTCAGCAGCAGGCCGCCGATCAGGGCGACCGGGGTCAGGAAGCCGGCGATCAGGCCGAGACCGAGGGCCAGTTCGGCGTAGGCCACGACGTACGCCATGAGTCTCGGGCGAGGTGCGACCACCGCGCCGAAGCCCGCGCGGACCGGGGCCCAGCGGTGCTTCGCCGCCACCCCCGCCGCCCACTCGATCCCGCTCCCGCGCTCGAACCAGGCCTTCCTGTCCTTGTGCCGCCAGCTCTCCAGCCACCACAGGCCGAGGCCCGTGCGCAGCACCGCCAGCCACTGAGCGCCGTCCAGCCCTATCGCGTCCATGCATCTGACGGTACGTCAGATACGGCGGCTTGCCGAGCCTTCCGTCAGGGGTTCGCCTCGTACGCGGTTCACGTCGCCCGCGGTTCACCTCGCCCGCGCCGTACGGCCGGCCGACGGCTCCCGGCGCCGGGCAGCCGCCTCCGCGACCGGGGTCACGGCGGAGGCGCCGACACGACCGGCACCGGGGCAGTGGCCGCGACTGGCACCGGCACCGGCACCGGCACCCCGGGAACTCCCCACCTGTGTGGGCCATGTCACTCGTCGCGACCACTTCTCCGCACACGTGATCAATCCGCAACCAATTCCGGTCTTGACCGAGACCCATCAAGCAGGTGTGTGATTACGCTCCCGCTCATGGCAGCCTCCCGTACCGCCTCCGCGCGCCTCTCCCCCACCCCCGCCGACCGCCCGGTCTACGTCATCGGCGCAGGTCCGGGCGGCCTGGCCGCCGCCTACGCGCTGCGAGCGCGGGGCATACGGGCCGTGGTGCTGGAGAAGGCCGACCACGTGGGCGCCTCCTGGCGCGGGCACTACGACCGGCTGCGCCTGCACACCACCCGGCGGCTGTCCGCGCTGCCCGGCCTCGCCATGCCCCGCAGGTTCGGGCGCTGGGTGGCCCGGGACGACGTGGTGCGGTACCTGGAGAAGTACGCCGAGCACCACGAGCTGGAGATCGTCACCGGCGTGGAGGTCCACCGCGTCGAGCGGACGGAGGACGGCACGGGCTGGCTGCTGCACGCCTCCGGCGGACGCGAGCTGACCGGCAGCGCGGTGGTCGTCGCCACCGGTTTCAACCACACCCCGCGCATCCCCGACTGGCCCGGCCGGGCGGGGTACGGCGGCGAGTTCCGGCACGCCGGCGAGTACCGCAACGCGCAGCCGTACGCCGGGCGTGACGTGCTCGTCGTCGGCGTCGGCAACACGGGCGCGGAGATCGCGGTGGACCTGGTGGAAGGCGGGGCCGCGCGGGTGCGGCTGGCGGTGCGCACGGCCCCGCACATCCTGCGCCGCTCGACCCTCGGCTGGGCCGCCCAGTACACGGGCGTGCTGGTGCGGCGGCTGCCGGTGCGGCTGGTGGACCGGCTCGCCCGTCCGGTGACCCGGATCAGCGTCCCGGACC
Organism: Streptomyces sp. NPDC096012; assembly: GCF_040426375.1. Classification (NCBI taxonomy): domain Bacteria; kingdom Bacillati; phylum Actinomycetota; class Actinomycetes; order Kitasatosporales; family Streptomycetaceae; genus Streptomyces; species Streptomyces sp. NPDC096012. The sequence goes on along the minus strand of NZ_JBEOTD010000001.1, from coordinate 272,888 downwards.
TGACGGCCCAGGGCCTGCCGCGCCCGGACACCGGCCTGTACAGCAGGGTGAAGCAGGGCTCGATCCCGGTCCAGGACATGGGCCTGATCGACGCCGTGCGCACGGGTGCGGTCGAGATCGTGGCCGCGGTCGAGGCCTTCGAGGACGACAAGGTGGTCCTCGCCGACGGCAGCCGCGTGTCACCGGACGCGGTGATCGCGGCCACCGGGTACGTCCGGGCGCTGGAGGGGCTGGTCGGGCATCTCGGGGTGCTGGACGAGCGCGGCAGACCGGTGACGCACGGCGGCCGTACGCCGGAGCAGGCACCGGGCCTGTACTTCACCGGTTTCACCAATCCCATCAGCGGGATGTTCCGGGAGATGGCGCTCGACGCCACCCGGATCGCCCGGGCCGTGGGAAAAAGGCTCCGCTAGCCCGTACGTCAACTTTGCGGTTCCGCGCCATTCCTGACCTGACGTCAGTTCAGTAATCTGACAGAGCGTCAGTTTTGTTGGGCTGTCTCACAGGAGCGGGCGGACCGATGCTTGGATCAACCCACGGCACCCTCACCACCGACTCCCGCCGGGCCCGGGCCATCGCCTGCGGCGAGCAGCGGCCCGGTCCGGCCGTCCACGGCCGGACCGACGGCGAGACGGACGGCCTGGACGTCAGCGGGCGCCCGTTGTACGCGGACGTACCGGACCTCTCGCGCTTCTTCCGGCCGGAGTCCGTCGCCGTGATCGGCGCCTCGGACGCCGAGGGGCGGCCCAACACGGGGATCACCCGGCAGCTGCTGGCGTGGGCCGAGCGGGTCGGCGCCCGGGTGCACCCGGTGCATCCGACCCGGCCGTCGGTGTTCGGTCTCCCGTGCGTCACCTCCGTCGCCGACCTGCCCGAACAGGTGGACCTGGCCGTGCTGCTGGTCGCCGACCCGCTGCCGGTGATCGGGGAACTGGGCGAGGCGAAGGTGAAGTTCGCCGTCGCCTTCGCGTCCGGTTTCGCGGAGACCGGTGCGGAGGGCGCCGAGGCACAGCGGCGGCTCGCGGACGCCGTACGCCGCTCGGGGCTCCGGCTGCTCGGCCCCAACACCAACCTCAACGCCTTCGAACGCTTCCGGGAGGACCTGACCGGACCGGCCATCGCGCTGATCACCCAGTCCGGGCACCAGGGCCGGCCCGTCTTCGCCCTGCAGGAGCTGGGCGTCCGGCTCTCGCACTGGGCCCCCACCGGCAACGAGGCCGATCTGGAGAGCGCCGACTTCATCTCCTACTTCGCCGAGCAGCCCGGGACCGGTGCCATCGCCTGCTACCTGGAGGGGCTCAAGGACGGCCGCGCCTTCCTGCTGGCCGCCGACCGCGCCGCCCGCCGCGGGGTGCCCGTGGTCGCCGTCAAGGTGGGCCGGACCGAGGCCGGGGCCCGTACGGCGGCCTCGCACACCGGCAAGCTCACCGGCGCCGACGACGTGGTGGACGCGGCCATGCGGCAGTACGGCGTGATCCGCGTCGACGGCCTGGACGAGCTCCAGGACACCGCCGCCCTGCTGGCCCGCGCCCGGCCCCCGCGCGCGGACGGGGTCGCCGTCTGCTCCATCTCCGGCGGCACCGGCGCCCATGTCGCCGACCTCGCCACGGCGGCCGGGCTGCGCCTCCCGCGCCTGTCCGAGGCCAAGCAGGCGGAACTGCACCAGTGGATACCGCGGTACCTGGACGTGGCCAACCCGGTGGACACCGGCGGCCACCCGGTCGGCGACCCGCGCGGCCGGAAGATCATCGACGCCCTCCTCGCCGACCCGGCGATCGGGGTGCTGATCTGCCCGGTCACCGGGCCCTTCCCGCCGCTCAGCGACAAGCTGGTGGCCGACCTGGTCGAGGCGGCCGAGGAGACGGACAAACTGGTGTGCGTGGTGTGGGGTTCGCCGGTCGGCACCGAGCCCGCGTACCGGGAGGTCCTGCTGGGCTCCTCCCGGGTGGCCACGTTCCGGACGGTCGGCAACTGCCTGACCGCCGTGCGCGCCTGGCTGGACCACCACCGCTTCGTGAGCGGGTACCGCTCCCCCTTCGACGAGGCCCCGCGCACCCCGTCGCCCTCGTTCCGCAAGGCCGAGGCCCTGCTGCGGCCCGGCCGGCAGCTCAGCGAGCACGCGGCCAAGCAGCTGCTGCGCGCGTACGGCATCCGGGTACCGCGCGAGCAGCTGGTGACCAGCGCGGCGGCGGCCGCGCGGGCGGCCGGGCAGGTCGGCTACCCGGTGGTGATGAAGGCCTCCGGCGGCCAGATCGCCCACAAGACCGAACTCGGCCTGGTGAAGATCGGGTTGACCTCGGCCAGCCAGGTCCGGGACGCCTACCGCGAGCTGACCGACATCGCCCGCTACGAGGGCGTCCAGCTGGACGGCGTCCTGGTGTGCCAGATGGTCGAGCGGGGCGTGGAGATGGTCGTCGGGGTCACGCACGACGAGCTGTTCGGGCCGACCGTGACCGTGGGGCTCGGCGGGGTGCTGGTGGAGGTGCTGCGCGACAGCGCGGTCGGGGTCCCCCCGTTCGGCGAGGACCAGGCCCGGGACATGCTCGACGGCCTGCGCGGCCGGGCCCTGCTGGACGGGGTCCGGGGCCGCCCGCCGGCCGATCTCGACGCGCTGGTGGAAGTGGTGCTGCGGGTCCAGCGCATGGCGCTCGAACTCGGCGACCACATCGCCGAGCTGGACGTCAATCCGCTGATGGTGCTGGAGCGGGGACAGGGCACGGTGGCACTCGACGCGCTGGTGGTGTGCCGATGACCGGCACGGGAGGCACCCCGGCGACAGGACCACAGGACGCGAGGGCGACCGGCACGGGAGGCACCCCGGCGACGGGACCGCAGGACGCGAGGGCGACCGGCACGGGAGGCACCCCGGCGACGGGACCACAGGACGCGGGGGCGACCGGCACGGGAGGCACCCCGGCAACGGGGCCGCGGGGCGCTGCGGTGGGCGGGGTCGGGCAGGAGGTGCGGGAGCACGTCTCGTACGTCACCCTCGACCGCCCGGACGCGCTGAACGCGCTCACGCCCGCCATGCGGGACCGGCTCGTCGAGCTGCTGGGGCAGGCGTCCGCGGACCCGGCCGTACGCGCGGTCGTCCTGACCGGCACCGGGCGCGGCTTCTGCGCCGGAGCCGATCTGCGCGGAACCACCGGAGGCGGCGAGCGGATCACGGGCGACGTGGCCCGAGTCCTCCGCCTCGGCGCCCAGCGGCTGATCGCGGCCGTGCTGGACTGCGAGAAGCCGGTGCTCGCCGCCGTGAACGGCACCGCGGCGGGCCTCGGCGCGCAGCTCGCCCTCGCCTGCGATCTGGTCCTGGCCGCCGAGTCGGCCCGGTTCATCGAGGTGTTCGTGCGGCGTGGACTCGTACCGGACGGCGGCGCGGCCTATCTGCTGCCCCGGCTGGCCGGCCCGCGGCGGGCGAAGGAGCTGATGTTCTTCGGGGACGCGGTCCCGGCCGCGGAGGCCGAACGGATGGGCCTGGTCAACCGGGTGGTGCCGGACGCCGAGCTGGCGAAGACGGCACACGAGTGGGCCGCGCGCCTGGCCGCCGGTCCGACGAGGGCCCTGGCACTGACCAAGCACCTCGTGAACGGCGCACTGGACACCGACCGCCCGGCCGCCTTCGCGGCGGAGGCGTGGGCGCAGGAGATCAACATGACGACCGAGGACGCCCGGGAGGGCCTCCGGGCCTTCGCGGAACGCCGCGGCCCGGAGTTCCGGGGGCGGTGACGGGGCGGGGCGATGAGGGGGGCGTGCCAGGGGCGGGGCGGTGCGGGCCCGGGTTCCGGTGACGGTGACGGTGACGGGGTGAGGACGGTGCGTGTCGGTCACCGGCGCGGCCGGGCATCCGCGGGCCGCCGCCCGTCCCCGGGTGCGCCGTCCGTCTCCGGGCCGCCGCCCGTCCCCGGGTGCGCCGTCCGTCTCCGGGCCACCGCCCGTCCCCGGGGCGCCGAACCGCCGGGTTGCCATCCGGGTGGGCACCGTCGCGTGCGGCGTCGGCACGGCGCACCCTACGGGTCCTTCCCCGGGGTTCTCATCTGACGCCGCGTCAGCTTCAATGGGAGGCGTGATGGGACACGCAGGGGCGGCCGCGGCCGCCGTCCGGTATCTGGGGCCGAGGCCCGTGGAGGCGTTGCCGCGCCCGGAGCTGCGGTGCGTACGGGAGGACGAGCGGGCGCCCGTGGACCAGGCGGAGTTCCGGCGGGTGCTGGGGTCCTTCCCGACCGGCGTCACCGTGATCACCGCCGGGCCGGCCGGCGCCCCGGGGTCCCCCGCCGGCTTCGCCTGCCAGTCCTTCTCCTCGCTCTCCCTGGACCCGCCCCTGGTCTGCTTCATGGTCGGCCGCACCTCGGCCACCTGGCCCCGCATCGCCCGCGCCGGCGCCTTCTGCGTCAACGTCCTCGCCGCCGGGCAGGGCGACCTGTGCCGCGCCTTCGCCGTCAGCGGCGCCGACAAGTTCGCCGGGGTGGCGTACGACCCGGCTCCCGTCTCCGGCGCCCCGCGCCTGACCGGTGCCGCCGCCTGGATCGACTGCACCGTCCACGCCGTGCACACCGGGGGCGACCACCTGATCGTGGTGGGCCGGGTGGACGCCCTCGGCGCGGCGGGGACGGGCGAGCCCCTGCTCTTCCACCGGGGGCGGTTCGCCCGGCTCGGCGGCGACTGAGCGGGGCCGTTCAGGCCGTGGCCGGCAGCGTCGCCGCCGGGGCGCGCCGGATCACCAGGGACATCAGCGCCGCCGCCGCGCACAGCGTGCCGGAGGCGTACCACACCGGGTCGTAGGAGCCGAAGACGTCGCGGGTGAGACCGCCGAGGTAGGCGACGAGCGCCGCGCCGACCTGGTGGGAGGCCAGCACCCAGCCGAAGACGATGGCGCTGTCCTCGCCGAACTGCTCGCGGCACAGGGCCAGGGTCGGCGGCACGGTGGCCACCCAGTCCAGGCCGTAGAAGACGATGAAGAAGAGCATCGGCGGGTGGACGGCCGGCCCCAGCAGCATCGGCAGGAACACCAGCGAGATGCCGCGCAGGGCGTAGTAGACGGCCAGCAGGCGGCGCGGTTCGAAGCGGTCGGTGAACCAGCCCGAGGCGATCGTGCCGACCACGTCGAACACGCCGATGACCGCGAGCAGCGAGGCCGCCGTCGTGACCGGCATGCCGTGATCGTGCTCGGCGGGCACGAAGTGGGTCTGGACCAGTCCGTTGGTGGAGGCACCGCAGATCGCGAAGGTGCCGGCGAGCAGCCAGAAGGTGCCGGTGCGGGCGGCCGAGGCGAGAACCGACAGGGTGCGCCGGGCGGCGCCGGTGACCGGCGCCGGCTTGGGCACGAACTCCGTGGCGCCGTAGGGGCTTTGGCCGACGTCGGCCGGGTGGTCGCGCAGCAGGAGCCAGACGAAGGGGACCACGGCGAGGGCGGTCAGGGCGACCGTGACGGCGGCGGGGCGCCAGCCGTGGTGCTCGACGAGCCAGGACAGCAGCGGCAGGAAGATCAGCTGGCCGGAGGCGGAGGCGGCGGTGAGGATGCCGCTGACCAGGCCGCGCCGCTCGGTGAACCAGCGGTTGGTGACGGTCGCCGCGAAGGCCAGCGCCATCGCGCCGGTGCCGAGGCCGACCAGCAGGCCCCAGCACAGCCACAGTTGCCAGGCCGCCGTCATCCACACGGTCAGGCCGGAGCCGACGGCTATCACGGTCAGCGCGATGGCGACGACCCGGCGGATGCCGAAGCGGTCCATCAGCGCGGCCGCGAAAGGGGCGGTGAGGCCGTACAGCGCGAGGTTGACGGAGACGGCCCCGCCGATCGTGGCGCGCGACCAGCCGAACTCCCGGTGCAGCGGATCGATGAGCAGGCCGGGCTGGGAACGGAAGGCGGCCGCGCCGGTGATCGTGACGAAGGCGACGGCGGCGACGAACCAGGCGCGGTGCACACGGGGGCGCCGGGCGGGCGGGTCCTGGACGGGGGCGGCGGCGGGGCTTGTCTGAGTCACGTCCTAGAGCGTCCTTTTTCCTTTCCCGTGCATCGAGTGGCCCGCAGGACAGCATTCGCTAGGATCGGGCCATGACCGCCTCCGAGGGACACCGTCCGCACCGGGTCGTCGTCCTCGCCCTCGACGGGCTGCTGCCCTTCGAGCTGGGCATCCCGCACCGCATCTTCGGCCGCCCGAAGGACGCCGCGGGCCGGCCCCTGTACGAGGTCGTGACCTGCTCCGTCCGGCCGCCCGGCGTGGTGAGGACGGACGCCGACTTCGACGTGCACGTGCCCTGCGGCCCGGAGGCGCTGGCGACGGCCGACACCGTGATCGTCCCGGCGTCGTACGAACTCGGCCCGGTCTTCGAGGAGGGCCGCCTGACCCCCGAACTGGCCGCCGCCCTGGCCCGCATCCGCCCCGGCACCCGGCTCGTCTCCATCTGCACCGGGGTGTACGTCCTCGCCGCCGCAGGCCGCCTCGACGGCCGCCGGGCGACCACGCACTGGGCGGACGCCGAACGCTTCCAGCGGCTGTTCCCGAGGATCAGGGTGGACGCGGACGTGCTGTTCGTCGACGACGGGGACGTGCTGACCTCGGCCGGGGTGGCCGCCGGGATCGACCTGTGCCTGCACCTGGTGCGCCGCGACTTCGGCACGGCGGTCGCCAACGACGTCGCCCGGCACACGGTCGTACCGCCCCATCGCGACGGTGGCCAGGCCCAGTACATCGACCGCCCGGTCCCCGACCCCCAGCTGGCCACCACGACCGCCGCCCGCGCCTGGGCGCTGGCCCGCCTGCACGAGCCGATCCAGCTGCGGGACATGGCCGCGCAGGAGGCCATGTCGGTGCGCACCTTCACCCGCCGGTTCCGTGAGGAGGTCGGCGTCAGCCCCGGCCAGTGGCTCACCCGGCAGCGCGTGGAACGCGCCCGGCACCTGCTGGAGTCCACCGGTCTGTCCATGGACCGGGTGGCCCGGGACGCGGGCTTCGGCACGGCCCAGTCGATGCGGCAGCACCTCCAGCAGGCGATCGGGGTGACGCCGACGGCGTACCGGCGCACGTTCCGGGCCGAGGCGGGCGGCGCCGGGGACGGGCACACCGAGGTCACGGCGGCGGCGGGCGTCCCGGGTCAGAAGGTGAGCACCGCCCGTGCCACGCGGCCCGCCTCCGCGTCCGCGCGGGCCTTGTCGAAGTCCTCCACCGGGTAGGTGGCGGTCACGAGTTCGTCGAGCAGCAGGCGGCCGTCCCGGTACAGCTCGGCGTACAGGGCGATGTCCCGCTGGGGGCGTGCGGAGCCGTAGCGGCAGCCGAGGACGGACTTGTCCAGGTAGAGCGAGGAGACGCGGAAGGACGCCTCGGCCGTGGCCGGGGGGACGCCGAGCAGGACCGCCTGGCCGCGGCGGTCCAGGAGGTCGATGGCGGCCCGGATCAGCTCCACCCGGCCGACGCACTCGAAGGCGTGGTCGGCGCCCGTGGGCAGCAGGTCCCGCACGCCGTCCACGGACGAAAGGAAGTCGGTGGCGCCGAACCGCCGGGCCACCGCCTCCTTGGCCGGGTCGGCGTCCACGGCCACGATCCGCAGCGCACCCGCGAGCCGCGCGCCCTGCAGGACGTTCAGCCCGATGCCGCCCGTGCCGATGACGACGACGCTGTCCCCGCGGTCCACCCGGGCCCGGTTCAGCACCGCCCCCACTCCGGTGAGCACCCCGCAGCCGATCAGCGCGGCGGACGCCGGCGGGATGTCCCGGGGTATCCGCACCGCCTGCACGGCCGTGACGAGCGTGCGTTCGGCGAAGGCGGAGTTGGCGGCGAACTGGTACACCGGCTCCCCGCCCCGGGTGAACGGCCGGCCCGGGCGCCCGATCGCCCGCCGGCACATCGTCGGGCGGCCGCGGTCGCAGTCCGCGCAGGTGCCGCAGTTGGCGAGGGTGGACAGCGCCACGTGGTCGCCGGGCGCGACATGCCGGACACCGGCGCCGACCGCCTCCACCACACCGGCGCCCTCGTGGCCCAGCACCACCGGCACCGGGAAGGGGATGGTGCCGTCCACCACGGACAGGTCGCTGTGGCACAGGCCGGCCGCCGCGACCGCCACCAGCACCTCACCGGGTCCCGGCTCCCGTACCGCCAGGTCGTCCACCACCCGTACCCGCGCGCCGTCGAACACCACACCACGCATCACACGGCCCCCTTGGGCTCTGTGGGCAGACCGAGCACGCGCTCGGCGATGATCGTGCGCTGGACCTGGTCCGAGCCGCCGTAGACGGTGTCGGCCCGGGAGAAGAGGAACAGGTGCTGGGCCGGGTCGAGGGTGTAGGGCGCGGCGGGCGACCAGTCCGCCGGCCCGGCCGCGGCCGCCGTGCCCCGTGCCTGGACGGCCAGTTCGCCCAGCCGCTGGTGCCAGCCGGCCCACAGCAGCTTGGCCACGCTGGGCGCGCCCGGGTCGGCCGGGCCGCCGAGGGTGCGCAGGGCGTTCCAGCGCATGGTCCGCAGCTCGGCCCACTGCCGGACGAGCCGCGCCCGCAGGACCGGGTCCGCCACGGCCCCGCTCTCCGTGGCCGCCCGCACCACGTTGCCCAACTCCGCGGCGAATCCGATCTGCTGGGCCAGCGTGGACACCCCGCGCTCGAAGCCGAGCAGGCTCATCGCCACCTGCCAGCCCCGGCCCTCGCCGCCGACCACGTGCGCCGCGCCGGCCCACGCCCCGTCGAAGAAGACCTCGTTGAAGTCACTGGTGCCGGTCAGCTGTCGGATGGGCCGGACCTCGATGCGGCCGGGCTGGTCCATCGGCACGAGCAGGAAGCTCAGGCCGTGGTGGCGGCGGGAGTCCGGCTCGGTGCGGGCGAGCACGAAGCACCAGTCGGCCTCGTGGGCCAGGGAGGTCCAGATCTTCTGGCCGGTGATCCGGTAGCGGGTCCGCTCCCGTACCGCCGCCGTGCGCACACCGGCCAGGTCGGAGCCCGCGCCCGGTTCGCTGTAGCCCTGGCACCACAGTTCCTCGCCGGCCGCGATCGGGGGCAGGAAGCGGGCCTTCTGCTCGTCGGTGCCGTGGGCGAGGAGGGTGGGGGCGAGGAGGTTCTCGCCGATGTGCCCGGAGCGCGGGGGCGCGGCCGAGCGGGCGTACTCCTCGGCCCAGACCACCTGCCGGGTGAGGCCGGCGGTGCGGTTGCCGTAGCCCGGCTCGGGCCAGCCGAGGCCGATCCAGCCGGCCTTGCCGAGGGTGCGCTCCCAGGCGCGCCGGTCCGTCCCCGACCCGGCGTGCGCGGCGAGCCAGCCGCGGGCCTCGGCGCGGAAGTCCTCGTCGTCCTGGCTGAAGCCGAAATCCATGTCGACCACCTTCTGATCGGGTACCCGGAGCCGGTGCGGCGCCTGGAAGGGGCAGGGGGACCGCGCGACCGGCCGCCCGGACCCGCGGCCGCCCGGCACCCACGGCCACGGACCGTCGCGGCGACCGCCCGGGACCCACGGCC